>JAGAEK010000087.1 GCA_017828835.1 Oscillospiraceae bacterium
CACGCAGCTAATATCCATTATTATTCGTTTACCTTAGCTTCCTAAAAATTACTTGCTAACGTATTCTTTTTCAAAACTCTTGTGAATTTTCTTATAGGGTCTCTTTCGTCGTTGTTCAATTTTCAAGGTCCTTCTGCTCCCGCAAAAAAACTTTCCCGGTCCTCTGCCTTTTCAGCTGCTTCCTTCTTCCTGCCTCTTCGCGACAGCTCTATTATCTTATCACACCTCTTCTACCATTGTCAACACCTTTTTTTACTTTTTTGCATAATTTTTTACTTTATTTTTACTATTTGACAACTCAGCTTTTCCCAGCGTTTGATTTTTGTTTTTTACCTATATTATTGACAATATTTTTGCTTTGCGTTACTATTTGCATATGACTATAAAAAGGAGTGCGCTGTCATGTCGGCTTTATGCGGAGCAAAATGCTCGGAATGCGGTTTCAAAAAACAATGTAAAGGTTGTTTTGAAACCTGCGGAAACCCCTTCGGCGGAAAATGTGTTGCCGCGGAATACATTAAGATCGGAGGTAAAGCAAATTTTGAGGACTTCAAAGCGCAACTTATCGACGAATTCAACGCCTTGCATATCGAAGGTATGCCGAAACTGACGAGTCTCAATTCGCTTTGCGGATTTTACGTGAACCTCGAATACTCCCTTCCAAACGGCCAAAAAGTAAAACTTTTGAATGACAACCGCGTTTATCTCGGAAATTAGCTTCCTTCCGAGTTCGACACGCCCGGAGCTTCAGAACGCTGTTTCGGTGTCATTGCCGATACGGATTTTCTACTTGTTTGTACTTACGGCGAAAACGGCACGGATCCCGAACTTGTTATATTCAAGCACAGATGAGCTCAAAAAAAGACGGCAGACAAAAGTTCTGCCGTCCGATTTTTTATCCTCAATCCGCAAATAATGCCGTTGAAAGATATCTGTCTCCCGTATCGGGAAGAAGCACTACGATCGTTTTCCCCTCGTTTTCCGGACGCTTTGCAAGTTTGATCGCCGCAAACGTTGCCGCACCCGAGGAAATACCGACCAAAACACCCTCGTTCTTTCCGATCTCCTTACCCGTCGCAAACGCGTCCTCGTTTGAAACGGGAATTATCTCATCGTATATCTTCGTATTAAGTACGTCGGGAACGAATCCGGCGCCTATCCCCTGTATCTTATGCGGACCCGGAACACCGGTCGAAAGTACGGCGCTCGTCGCGGGCTCAACGGCAACTACCTTTACCTTCGGATCTTTCGATTTCAGATATTCTCCGACGCCGGTCACGGTCCCGCCCGTTCCGACACCTGCTACGAAAAAGTCGACCTTTCCGTCGGTATCTTCCCAAATTTCGGGACCCGTATGCTCACGGTGAGCGGTCGGATTGGCGGGATTCACAAATTGCCCCGGAATAAAGCTGTCAGGTATCTCTTTCGCAAGCTCGTTCGCCTTTTCGATCGCCCCCTTCATTCCTTTTACTCCCTCGGTGAGTACGATCTCGGCACCGTACGCCTTTATCAGCTGACGGCGCTCGACCGACATCGTTTCCGGCATCGTCAGAATAAGACGATAGCCTCTCGCCGCGGCTACCGAAGCAAGACCGATACCGGTATTGCCCGAGGTCGGCTCTATTATGACCGATCCCTTTTTGAGTTTTCCGGACGCTTCCGCTTCATCTATCATTGCTTTCGCGATCCTGTCCTTCACCGACCCCGCCGGATTGAAATATTCAAGCTTTGCCAAGATTTTCGCTTTGAGGTCGTATTTCTTTTCAATATGTGTGAGTTCGAGAAGCGGTGTTTTACCTATAAGTTGATCCGCAGACGTGTATATATTAGACATAACAATTATTCCTTTCTGTTTTCATTTTTTCAGCAGTTTATTTTATAGCTTCGAATCCTTGCGCAAGGTCGGCGATGATATCGTCGATATGCTCTGTACCTATGGAAAGACGGACTGTCGTCGGAGTTATTCCGGACGCGAGCAGCTCTTTCTCGTCAAGCTGGCTGTGAGTAGTGGACGCCGGATGTATGACCAGCGACTTTACGTCCGCAACGTTCGCAAGCAGCGAAAACAGCTTGAGACTTTCGGTGAATTTTCTCGCGTCTTCCGCCGTTCCCTTTACCTCAAAGGTAAATATAGACGCCGCGCCTTTCGGGAAGTATTCGTCGTAAAGTTCTTTCTCTCTTCCCGCCGCCAAAGACGGATGGTTGACTTTTGCTACCTGAGGATGATTTTTCAAAAAGTCTACGACTTTCAGCGCGTTTTCAACGTGGCGCTCCACTCGAAGCGACAAAGTTTCAAGTCCCTGTAAAAGCAGAAATGAATTAAACGGCGAAATCGTCGCTCCCTGGTCGCGCAATAGCGTCGTCCTGATTTTTATGATATAAGCAAGATTGCCTACCGCTTCTGTGAAAACGACTCCGTGGTAAGACGGGTTCGGCTTTGAAAGTCCCGGAAATTTATCATTCTGAGCCCAATCGAATTTTCCCGCGTCTACTATAACTCCACCCATTACCGTTCCGTGACCGCCGATAAACTTCGTCGCCGAATGTACGACTACGTCCGCGCCGTATTCTATCGGACGGAGCAAAAACGGCGTCGCAAAAGTGTTGTCCACTATAAACGGTATTCCGTGCTTATGGGCGATATCCGCGATCGCTTTCAGATCTATCACGTTCGAATTCGGGTTGCCGAGCGTTTCGGCATAAAGCAGTTTAGTGTTCGGACGGATCGCTTTTTCAAAATTTTTCGGATCCGACGGGTCGACGAACGTTGTCTCAAGCCCTTGCTCACGAAGAGTGTTCGCGAGAAGATTATGCGTACCGCCGTAAACGTTGACGGAAGATACGACGTGATCCCCGACCGTTGCGATATTTTGTATGGCGTAAGTGATAGCGGCGGATCCCGTCGCCACCGAAAGCGCCGCAACGCCTCCCTCAAGCGCCGCTATGCGCTTTTCAAACACATCGGAAGTCGGGTTCATAAGGCGTGTGTAAATATTGCCGCCTTCGGTAAGTCCGAAACGTCCCGCCGCCTGCGCGGAATCTTTGAATACGTAAGATGTCGTTGCGTAAATCGGCACCGCTCTCGCGTCCGTCGCGGGATCCGGAGTTTCCTGCCCCGCGTGAATTTGTACTGTTTCAAATTTATAATTGCTCATTTTCTTCATTTTCCTTTCAGTTCAATGTATTTCTCGCTTTGCTTCGATATCCTTCAACAATACATTCGACCGAAACGAAAATTGGCACGAACGAGGCGTTCAAAATAATTTTTCATTGTCCGGGTGCCTCCCTTTCTCTTTACGTTGAGCCCATTATAATACGTATTACCTACTTTGTCAATAGGTTTTGTAAGAATTTTTAAAAAATTTTTCGGGAGGCCTTTTTTTGCCTCCCGTTTATCCGTCAAATACTGTAATTTATGCTTGTTTTTTCCTGTCTGTCCAATATATCCTGCAACGTTATACCGTCAAGATATTCCGTCTGTACCTTCTGCAAACCTTCCCAGACGAAAAGCGTTGCACACTCGGAACATCTCGGACAGGTGTTGATTTTGCCTTCAAGACATGCGACCGGTGCGAGACTTCCTTCCATTGTCCGCAGTATCTCGCCCACAGTATAGTCTTTCGGTTCTTTTACCAATCGGTATCCTCCCGCGAATCCGCGCGACGTCTGCAGTAAATAATTGCGATTCAATATGGGTATTATCTGTTCAAGATATTTTTTCGAAATGTCCTGGCGCTGAGCGATATCTTTCAGCGATACGAAACCTTCGCCCTGATGCTGTGCCAGATCCACCATCATCCGAAGCGCATATCTTCCTCTCGTCGAGATCATATCATACACCTGCTCTTTCCGCTCTCCATTATACCATAGGTTTTGTAGGTTTTAAAGAGCCGAAACGTAAATTTTTCTCAAAACGGCAGTTTCCATCATTTGAAATATTTGACTAATATACGGTTTCCGATGATAAACGCCGCCGAAATACTGCCACTGCCTATAAAACCCCATAAGTTTTCTCCCAAACTTGAAAGAGCTCCGATCCCCGCAAAAATTCCGAAAACCATCATCCACGCAGCGGCTCCGCTGACCGGCAGCTCTGCGTCGCAGCCCGAAGCTACGTTTGTGTGAAGCGTTTTGAAAAATAAATGGATTTTTCTGTATCCGCATATATTAAACACGAACTCGACCACCACAATCAACAGAAAGATTATACCTACCACCCAACTGAGCACTAATACATTATATTGTATTAACGCATCGCCCAGATTTGCAGCGCCGAAAGTTTCCAATATTTTCAGAAAAGTGCTGTTTATAACCGTCGGATAAGCGATAAAAAGCAAAGAGATGAGCGCGCAACATCCCAAAATGACATAACGGATCACATATTGGGCAAAAATCGTACCGCTGATACAGCGCAGATGACGCGCATCGGCAACGCCCTTTCTTCCCTGCGAGTAAAGCAGCCACATGAAAATAGTCAATAAAATGTGTATGACGCTAAATGTGAACAGCGTTCCCACCGATACAAGTATACACGCCGCCAAAAACATTCCGCTGCCAATAGCCGACAGCGTTTTTTGATAAAGCGGCGTAACGATCGGCTGAGAATCATACGCGGCGGTCGGCAGGTACTCGCGCTCATCTGTCTTATGCCCGCAATCCGAGCAAAATTTGGCGCCGTACGGAAGCTGAGATCCGCAGTATTTACAATTCATAATTAACAACTCCTTTTATCTCGTATCTATAATATATCACGTTTATACAGTAATTTCAAACTTATTTTTTCTTATCGGCATCGCTCTTATCTTGATTTTCTTGCGGCGTTTTACTATAATATATTCAAGTTTATACCACCGAATTTTGAAAGGCGGAAGATTTATGAAAAGTTACAGTAAACACAAACATTTCCCTTTGGGATGTATCACCGCGAAAAGCTTCTTATACGATCAGCTTCAGCGCAATAAGGAAGGTATGGGCGGAAACCTCGACAAACTCGAACCGGGTATGATCGCCGATCCTTTCCTCCATAAGTCCTACGTTCCGGTTTGGGGCAAAGGCGATCAGTCCGGCTGGGGCGCCGAAATATCCGGCAATTTCTGGTCCGGCCTTATAGCCAATGCTTTTACAATGAACGACCCTCAGCTCATAAAAAAGGTTACCGATTTCGTCGACGAGCTGCTCAAAAAACAGCGTGATGACGGTTATCTCGGCACCTTCACGGAACCGAACGCGGATATTTACGACGACTATAACGGCTGGGGCACGGCGTGTATCCTCCGCGGCCTGCTCATGTTTTATGAGGCGACCGCAAGACAGGACGTGCTGGACGCCGTTCACAAGGATCTGCTTTGGTTTTGCCGCAACTGGGCGGGAGATAAAAAAACAAGCTATACCGGTATCTTTCTCACAGAACCGATGGTGCTTTGCTATCATTTGACCGGAGATCAGCGTCTGATCGATTTTTGCGAGGAATACAGCGAATATCTGTGTAAGCACGATATATACCAAACCTCTTACCGCTCGCTTCTGAAAGGTCTTATCTACAACTCCAATCACACCGCAGGTATGGGTATCGTTTCGAGACTGCCCGCGCTGCTCTATTCCGCCACCGGCAACAAGGAATATCTCAAAGCTTCGGAACGTATCCTTGACGACATATATAAAAAAGCTACGCATCTGTCCGGCTCTCCCGTTTCCGTCAACGAATTTCTGGCGCCGGTCGCGAGTACCGCCGAGACAGAATACTGCTCCTATACTTTCTATACCGAGGCGTTCGCCCATATGGGAAATATCACCGGCAAAAGCAAATACGGCGAACGTATGGAAGAGATGTTCTATAACGGCGCTCAGGGCGCCCGCAAAAAAGACGAGCGTGCGATCGCTTATCTCAGCGCTCCCAATCAGTTCTACGCCACCGACAATTCTTCCTCCGCTTTCAATAATATGCAGGTCTACGCCCCCTGTTACCCCGTCTCCTGCTGCCCCGTTACTTCTGTCGCACTGCTCGGCGAATTCGTCCGCAGCATGATGTCTTACGACGGCAAAAACAACATATATATAAACGCTTACGGTCCCTGCGCCCTGCACACCGACGCCCTCGATATCGTTGAGGATACTATGTACCCGTTCGAAAACAGCGTGGTATTTCGCTTCGAACGCACAGATAAAAAGGAACGAGGCGTTTGTCTGCGTATCCCGTCGTGGTGCACATCCTATGAGATACGCTGCGGCAAAGAGCGTATCTCCGGTCTGAAAAACGTCGGCGGATACGTCAAAATCCGCCGCGTCTGGAAAAAAGGCGATACTTTGAAAATCACCTTCAACACCGAAGTCCGCGTCCTGCGCGTCAACGACGACGACGGCCCCGCAAAGCATCCGATAGCTGTCAAGTTCGGAGCCTTGCTATTCTCTTTCCACGTTCCCGAACAGTGGTCGCCCTACGAAGGCACTCCCTGCACTCCGCTCCCGAAAGGCTGGTACTGGTATCGCGTCAATCCCGATTTCACCGAGGCCGACGAAAAGGACTACCACAACCGTATCGGGCTCCGCAGAAATCAGATCACCTGGAACCTCGCTCTCTCCCCTGAACTTTCGGCAAAGGATATTTCCGTGAAACACACGAAAAGCACCGGCTACGTCTGGGAGGATCCGAGAATCACCCTCAGGCTGAAAGCTTATAAAGCGCCGTTTTTGTGCGCGCCATACCCTCAGCGCACATTCGAGCCGTTCGGCGACAAACAGATCGTAACGAAAGAACTCGACATCGAACTCGTGCCCTACGGATGCACGAATTTGCGGCTGACTTATTTCCCCGTTGCCGATTTGCCAGAAAAAGGTAAATAATTTCCATAAAATTAAAGCTCATCCAGAACGTACTGTTCTGGATGAGCTTTTTAAGTCTATCTGAAATTATCAGCCGAGAATCAATCTATATTTCTGATAACCCCGGAGAAAAGATTTGAACGGTCTGAACTTGTTACAATAAAAGCAAACGGACGATCCAAAACGAAATGATATTCCTCGGGCTCTTCAACAGGGCCTCCGCCGCCTCCCCATTCAAGCTCCGTATACGCCGCGCCGGTTATACCGTCTTCATCGATCTCGATCATAGCGGTGTGGCTCGCGCCACTGAAATATATGCCTTCCGCATTCTCCGTTAAGGGAGAAAAATCCGCCGAAGCGTCAAACAATTCCGTTACTCCCAGCGCTTTGAGAGCTTCCGTCAGATCCGTTTTATAGGATACTTTGAATTTCGGCACGGATATATATAAGTCCCACAAGGTCCACTTTTCATTGCGAAAGTCATCATCGTATATAATATCCAGCACTTCCGGATCGGATAAAAGCTCATTAACGTCCACGCCTTCGTTCGGAAGGATAAAATACATAAATCCGCCTTCTGTAATCCTATTGATCCAAACAGCAAATTTATCCGTCATATATAGACCCTCTATACCGCAATATTGGTTCATCATATCCACCGTTGTATCGCCCAAAGAACCATGGAAAATTTCCCGCGTCGTTTTCTCTTCGTCAAAAATAAAATCCCACTGCGCTTTATAATAAATCGTCGATACGATCTCCATGATCATATCCGGATCGGTTTTCATATTATCCGTATATTCCTTCAAAAGACCGCAGGTGTTGTCATCCGTCCATTTTTGCAGCGCCTGATACATCTCTTCCGAGCCCGGAGCTCCGCTGAACGATGAAGCATAATAATTCTCCGCAAGTCTGCTCAGAGTATCGGGTTTATAATCAAAATCATTTCGCAGCCACAGCGAATTTCCCAAAACGCTCTTTATCGATGGCGTGTCCGCATAGTTGCTTTCCCATAAAGCCGAAACGTTGTTTCTGAGAGTCTCTATATCCGGAATCTCTAACATATCAAGTATCTGCTGTCTTGTGTTGCCGTCGGTAACTTCCGCCAACATCGCAAACGCAATATAGGTGTTGAGCGGCGAACAGACTGTGTTTTCATCCTCCGAAACCAGCAGCTGCTTCATGATGTTCTCATAGTATCCGCTCATTCCCGGTTGAAATTCCCGGGATTTTTGGATATTAGCATTCCGTAAATGAATCCACTCCCGATGTTCTTGGCTTGTTAAAAATTTCTCCTTGCTCATATTCGGCGCTACCGGATCCGGATAGGTCGCCATCACTGCCGTTAACTTAAACGGATCTTTTTCGTCCGTGCTTTCCTGCTCCGATTCCTGCGGCTCAGATGACTGCGATGACTCAAACCCTTCACTTGAAGAAGTCACGGTCTCGCCGCAGCCCGCAAACGACAAGACAAGTAAAACGCACAGCGCAAAAATCAACAGCTTTTTCATAAGTACTACCTCCTGCATATATTTTGAAATTAAAATGATGTTTTTTTGCTCATCTTATTATAATTTTATCAACATTTCTTTCATTTGTCAACACTTGTCATAATTTTATACAATTTCAGCTTTTACCCCCCCCCATATATTTGTCTATATTGCCAATAATGCTACCGGAGACAACCTATCCTTATCTATTTATCTCCCTTTGCAACGCAAAAACTTTATAATTTGTTTCATTTTTTTACATTATTTTTTAAAAAACTATTGTTTTTTTGTTTTTTGTATGATACTATTTTTACATTGATAGAGGCGCGATAATTATGAGTAGCCGTTTTTATCGGACGGATATCTGAAACCGCGAAAGGAATTATCGCCGAAGGACGTTTGCGTTATCCGGCGCTCCGTTCTGGTCGTGTTTGTAAAATATGCACCCGACTGTCACTTAAAGTGGAGCGCTATCATTCCGTTAAGTTTGATTTTTGGGTATATCGGACTTGCTCCGGTTGCCCGTTTTTTATTTTAAAGGAGGACTTTATTGCTATGAAAAAGAAAACGCTAATCAACGTCATAGCTATAGCGGTCGCATTCATTATCGTTGCGGTATTCGCCATAACTATGAAGTCGACCAAAACGGTCGACTGTGAGACCTGCGGCGGCTCCGGAGAGATCTACTCTTTATCCTGCCAGGTATGTCACGGTGAGGACGAAAATTGTTCCGTATGTAACGGTAACGGCGGAACAAACCCGATCCAGTGCCCCGACTGCGGAGGTACCGGAACGGTTGCGGCAAGCAGCGAATATTATTCCACTTTCGTTGCAATGCTGCCTCCCCTTATCGCTATTGCTCTCGCTCTTATCACCAAAGAGGTCTATTCGTCGCTCTTTATCGGTATCGTTCTCGGAGGCTTGCTCGCCTGCAACTGGAAACCGGTCGCTGCGCTTGATACTTTGCTGAACGACGGTCTTATCTCCGCTATATCCGGTACCGCGGGAATATTCCTTTTCCTCGTTATCCTCGGAATACTCGTCGCTCTTATCAACAAAGCCGGCGGATCTGCCGCTTTCGGACGCTGGGCGGACGCACATATCAAATCCCGTATCGGCGCGGTGATCGCCACGTTCATTTTGGGAATTCTCATCTTTATCGACGACTATTTCAACTGCCTTACCGTCGGAAGCGTTATGCGTCCCGTAACGGACAGACATAAGATCTCCCGCGCAAAGCTCGCGTTTCTGATCGACGCTACCGCGGCTCCGATCTGTATGATCGCTCCCGTTTCTTCATGGGCTGCGGCAGTATCGGAATTCACAGAGGGCACCGGTCTTTCCGGTATACAGCTCTTTATCCGCGCTATCCCTTATAACTTCTATTCATTGCTCACTCTCGTTTTTATCCTTGCCATCACGTTTATGAAATTCGATTACGGTCCCATGAGACTGCACGAATACAACGCAATGTATAAAGACGACTTATATACGAGCGGCGAAAGAGTCGATAACGTCGAACCCGAAGCCGAAAGTTCAAAAGGTAAAGTTATCGATCTCCTCTTCCCGATCATAATCCTCATAATCACCTGCGTTCTCGGTCTTCTCTACGTCGGCGGTCTTTTCTCAGGTGCAGGCTTCATCACCGCATTTGAAGACACAGATGCCACCGTCGGATTGCCTTGGGGCTCTGTGATCGCTCTCGTAATCACGTTATTATATCTGATATGCAGAAAACTCGTTACCTTCAAAGACGCTCTTGCTTGTATCCCCAAGGGCTTCGTCGCAATGGTGCCTGCGATCATAATCCTCACCTTTGCTACCGCTCTTAAAAACATGACCGGCCTTCTCGGTGCAGACGTTTTCGTAAGCGGTCTCATGGATTCCGCGGCGTCGGGACTTTCCAACTTCCTCCCCGCTATCATATTCGTAGTTGCCTGCATACTTTCGTTCGCGACCGGAACTTCATGGGGTACGTTCGGTATACTCATTCCGATCGTCGCTACGATCTTCAACCCCACGAGCGAACTGCTCATAGTCGGAATTTCCGCTTGCCTCGCCGGTGCTGTCTGCGGTGACCACTGCTCTCCTATTTCGGACACGACTATCATGTCCTCCGCGGGAGCTCAGTCCAACCACCTGAATCACGTTTCTACCCAGATCCCTTATGCGGTTACCGTCGCTTCGCTTTCATTCGTTATGTATATAGTTGCCGCATTCATTCAGGATTGGCGCATACTGCTTCCGATCGGAATAATCGTTACGATAGCTACGCTGGTCGTTATCAAAATCGTTGTCGGCAAGAAAAAATTAGCCTGATAAACTCTATATCAAAAGCTCCCGCGAAAGCATAACTTTCGTGGGAGCTTTTATTTTGATCTTTATTTCAACTCCAATAATTTCGACGCGTTTTCATAAAATACTTTATCTTTCTCGCCGGTATCCAATCCGCTCTCCTCAACAAACGCTATATATTCTTCCTGGCTCGACCACGGAGAGTCCGTTGCAAACAGTATTTTGTCTATACCGTGGTTCCTCGCGATCTTGACAAACCTTTCTTTCGACATGTTTTCACTGAACTCAAGCAGATTTTCTTTGCCGCGTCTCGCTGCGACCTTTCCGAAGGAATATGCCGTGTCAAAAAACACCGGCGCTTTGAGCAGATATTTTTCAACCTTGTCCCAATTCTGCCATCCGCCCATGTGTGCAAGCACAAACTTTTGCGGCGACACGTCTTCTATCAGATCCAGCAGCTCGGGTATGTCGGTGTTGTTTTCCCCGGGAAAACTGACGTCAAATCCGCAATGGATTATCGTTATCATTCCCGCGTTCGATATTTCGTATATGATCTTTTTATACCTTATATCGTTTATTTTCACACCTTGAAACGCCGGATGGAGCTTTATCCCCTTTATACCGCTATCCTTCAGCCGCTTTATCTCGGAAAGGTATTCCGCATAATCCGGATGAAGCCCGCCGAACGTAATTATACCGTCGTTTGCTAATTGGCCGGCCCTTCTCAAAAGTCCGTCGTTCACTTTGAAAACCTGATCCGGCTTCGTCATGACCGGCAGATTCACGGAATATACGATCCCGTTTTCTTTCATTATTTTCGCAAGATCACTCGCCGACGCGTTATTATAATACCTTACGTGTCCGCTCCTGCTTAAACTTTCTTCGATCTCAACAGATTTGTTCTCCGGGAACGTATGAGTATGAAAATCGATTATTTTTCTTCCTTTTTCCTTCATTTTTTCCTCTTTTGAATATCTCGCGTATCACCGCTCGATATCTTTATTTTTCTTCCGTCTCTTTCTCAACTTCGGAAAGTAAATCGTTCTTGATATTCCAAAGCTTCTGAGACAGATCGACATAATAACTGTGCGGACGCTCAAAACGCTTTACCTCGTCCCAAAGCTTATCGACCTGGTCTTTGCAGTATTTTTTTATATCTTCAAGCTCCGGCATTTTATAAACGCATTTTCCTTTTTCAAATATCGGTTCAAGCATTCTGACAGCCTTTATATTTTCAAATGTCTTTCTCTTCCACGTCGCGATCGGATCGAATATCGTTATCTTTTTCGTATCGTCGACCTCTTCGTCGTACAACGTTACGTAATCAGCCATCGCCTGACCCGTTTCACGGTTATAAAATCTGTAAAACGTTTTGAAATCCGGATTCGTTATCTTTTCTATCGACTCGCTTACCTTGATCTTCGGTATATATTTTCCGTCTTTTCCGAGTATCGCGGTCAATTTATATACTCCTCCGAATACCGGATCGCTTTTTGACGTAATAAGATTTTCTCCGACTCCGAACAGATCGAGTTTCGCTCCCTGCAGCAGCAGATCTCGGATTATTATTTCATCCAACGAATTCGACGCGACTATTTTAACGTAGTCAAATCCCGCTTCGTCAAGCATCTTTCTCGCTTTTTTAGAAAGGTAAGCCAGGTCTCCGCTGTCTATCCTTATCCCCTTCGGCTTATGGCCGTTCGGTAAAAGCACCTCGTTGAAAACCCTTATCGCGTTCGGTATCCCCGACTTTACAACGTTATAGGTGTCGACCAAAAGAGTGCACTCATCGGGATATATCTCGGCATATTTTTTGAACGCTTCGTATTCGCTGTCAAACATCTGTACCCAGCTGTGCGCCA
>JAGAEK010000088.1 GCA_017828835.1 Oscillospiraceae bacterium
ACAGGTATTTATCAAATATATCGCTTTCTTCGCAACGAAAGCTGAAGCTGAAGCGTTCGACGGAACGAAAGCTGCTTCCGAACCTGAGACTTCCGAGCCCGAAGCTTCTGAACCTGAAGCTTCCGAACCCGAGGCTTCCGAAACTGAGAACAGTCAAGCGGGCGGCAACGAAGGCGGAAGCCCAACACCAACACAAGCGACGTTGCTATGATTTCCGGCGCTATAGTTCTTTGCGCAGCAGCAGCCGTTGTTGTAGCGGTCAGCAAAAAGTCCAAATAAGATAGGATCTTATAAGTAGGTGGCGGCTCACGGTGTTCCGTGAGCCGTTATAATTAAAAAATGTCGGAAAATATCGGCATTGGGGGGCTATAAAAAAATGAAAAAAATCACCTGTTTATTGGCTTTGCTTTTAGCGTTTGCGATGATTTTCAGCTTTGCGGGCTGCGGAAAAAATCCGACAGAATCAAGCGCAAATGAATCAAGCATAAGCGAATCAAGCGTATCCGAAGCAAGTGAAGTTGAATCCAACGAACCGTTTTTCGTATTCGTGGCGACGTCTGACTTGCACGTAGACTACGGCGTTCAGAAATTCGATCCTCCGATACGTCCGAGCACGCTCGATGCGTTTGAGGATATCAAGGCGCTGAACGTAAACGTTATGGCGCTTCTCGGAGATCTTACGAGCAACACGACCGGAAAAGGTATCACGGCGAAAACTTATGACGCGGTCATAACGACCATAACCGAAAATGCGAAAGCAGCGGTCAGCTCCGGAAGAGTTTTATTCGTTGACGGCAACCACGATTTTGTTGCCGGCGGTACGAAATTCAACTCCGGAAACTATATCAAATACATGACTGAGACCTGCGGAGAGTTCGTTGACAGCATTTATCAGCAGAATATCGATGAATATGTCGATGAAGGCGACGAAGGAACGATCGAGCACGTGCTCGGATTCCATTACGTTATAGACGGTGTCGATATCATCGGAATAAACACTCCTTACGAAGGTGGAGACAAACACAGCGACTACTATTATTATCCCGAATCTTTGGAGTGGCTCGATCAGACGCTTGCGAAGATAGGCGCGGACAAGACGGTCATCGTTTTGGGACATTATCCGCTCAGCGATTCAAATAATATCTACAACGCATCAAAAGGAACCTCGAATACTTATAATACGGATGATCTTATGCATTCGACGCTTGCGAAATATCCGAACGCCATATATCTTTACGGACATGACCACGGCGGCCCGAAATATAAGAAAAGCTCCGACGAAAGAATGACGTTCTATGATTCCGAAGGCGAAGTTTACGAAGAGAACGTATTCAGCTCCAAAACCGAGACAGAAGAAGTTTGCGACGCGGCGCCCGGATTTATAACGGCGTTCGTCGGATCGATGGCTTATTATGACGGAGCGCTCGGAAAAGACGATTATCATTGCGTACAGAGCTTGTTGATCTCCTTCTATAAAGACAGGATCGAGTTCCAGATAATCAACCATAAAGAGCCCGCAACCGGAGGAATACAGGATCTTCCGAAAGTTACCGTTATGCGCGATCTTTCGCAGTATGTGAAATAATTTTCGGTAGAACGAAAATTCTAACGAGATCAGATTTCATGGCGGCTCACGGTATTCCGTGAGCCGCCATTGGCAAGAGCTTTTATTTGTAACGGGGATGTTAAGCGTGAACAAAGTTGAAAAAACAAGCAAAATCGATAAGGACAAACCGTTTTTCGTGCTTTCCGCAGTGGCTGATTTGCATATAGATTACGGGGTCCAGGATTTCGACCCTCCTATACGTCCGGGAACATTGAAAACGTTTGAGGACGTTAAAGCGCTGAACGTAAACGCAATGGCGATACTCGGAGATGTTGTAAGCAATAACACGGGACACGGATGTACGGCGGAATCTTTCGACGCTGTCAGACGAACGGTAGTCGAAAGCGCAAAAGCCGCCGTCAGCTCGGGAAGAGTTTTGTATGTTGACGGAAACCACGATTTCGGCCCCGGAGGCGCGGCGTTTAATTCAGGAAACTATAACGACGTTATGAAAGAAAGCTGCGGAGAGTTCATTGACAGTATATATCAACAAAAAGAAACCGAACACGTGCTCGGATATCATTATATTATAGACGGCGTTGATATTATCGGAATAAACACGCCGTATGAAGGCGGAGACAAACACAGCGACTACTATTATTATCCCGAATCTATGGAATGGCTTGACCGGATGCTCGAAAAGATAGGCGCGGACAAGACCGTTATAGTTTTGGGACACTATCCGCTCAGAGATTCAAATAATATGTACAGCCCGGTGAAAGGAGCTTCGGATACTTACGATACCGACAGACGAATGCATTCGATACTTGCGAAATATCCGAACTCGATATATCTTTACGGACACGATCACGGCGGTCCGAAAATAAAGAACAACGTTACCGAAAGAATGACGTTCTACGATTCCGACGGAAAAGTTTGCGGCGAAGTTTCAGGGTTTATAACAGCGTTTGCGGGATCGGTAGCTTATTTTGACGGCGCGCTCGAAAAAGACGATTATTATTGCATACAAAGCTTGTTGGTTTCTTTTTACAGAGACAGGATCGAGTTTAAGATGCTTAATCATAAAGAACCCGCAATAGGCGGAGTAAAGGACGTGGCGACGTTTAACGTTATGCGCGATCTTTCACAATATGTGAAATAATTGAAAAAATAAGTTGACAAGCGGATAAAAATATGATATCATAAGGCTTGCCGCATATAAGAGGCTCTTTTAAGTGCGCGATTTTTGCGCCGCCTCGGTTAGCGAGTCTTAAAGAAAGAGGATAGAAAAATGTACGCAGTTATCGTAACCGGTGGAAAACAGTACCGCGTTCAGGAAGGCGACGTTTTGTTCATCGAGAAGCTCGATGCGGAAGAAAATTCCGAAGTCGTTTTTGACAACGTTATCGCGGTCGGCGGAGATGACAAAGCCGTATTCGGTAAACCCACAGTTGCCGGAGCGAGTGTTACCGCCAAAGTCCTGAAGAACGGAAAAGGCAAAAAAATAACAGTGTTTACTTACCGTTCAAAGAAAGATTCCAAGCGTAAGATGGGTCATAGACAACCCTACACAAAAGTTGAGATCGTAAGTATAATGGCATGATCAGAATTGTTTTCGTTGAAAAAGACGGCAGATTGAACGGATTCAGTGTGTCGGGACATGCGGGGTATGCTCCGTATGGAAGCGATATAGTTTGTTCGGCTGTAACGTCGGCAGTACAGTTGACAGTGAACGGCATAACCGAAATATGCAAAGCCGAAGCAGACGTGGAGACGCTTGAAAACGAGATCAAATTCAAGCTGGCCGATAATGATACGGAGAAGAGAGAAATTTCAAGAGCATTTCTTGAGTCGTTGAAACTTCACGTTGAAATATTATCGGAGAAGTACAAAGGGACTATTAAGATAGAAGAGATAACAGGGGGTGCAATAAATGCTTAAACTCGATATGCAATTCTTCGCCCATAAAAAGGGAGTAGGATCTACAAAAAACGGACGTGATTCCGAATCCAAGAGACTTGGTGCTAAAAAATCGGACGGACAGACAGTGGTAGCGGGCAACATTTTGGTTCGCCAGCGCGGCACTCATATCCATCCGGGAGAGAATGTCGGACGCGGTTCCGATGATACGTTGTTCGCGCTTGTTGACGGAAAAGTGAAATTTGAAAGACTTGGCCGCGATCGCAAAAAGGTAAGCGTGTACGAGCAGTAAGAAGGAAATCCCGAGTAAGAATTTTACTCGGGATTTTTATGTTATCGGATATTCGGGAAGGGAACGTATATGTTTGCGGATGTTGCTGTGATAAATGTGAAAGCGGGAGACGGCGGAGCCGGAAGCGTGTCTTTCAGAAGAGAAAAATATATAGCTTCCGGTGGGCCTGACGGCGGAGACGGCGGAAACGGCGGAAACGTGGTTTTTTTGGTTGACACAAATATTTCAAGCTTGATAAATTTTAAATACAGAAAAAAATACGAAGCGGATAACGGTATGCCGGGAAGCGCAAAAAAGTGTTCGGGAAAGAACGGAGAGGATCTCGTTATAAAAGTGCCGCTCGGAACGCTTGTGACGGAGCTGCAGACCGGAAGAGTTGTTGCGGATATGTCTGATTATGAGCCGAAAATAGTTGCGAGAGGCGGCAAAGGCGGCTGGGGCAACGTGCATTTTGCGACTCCGACAAGACAGGCTCCGAGGTTTGCGAAGCAAGGAATGCCGGGGGAAAATTTAGAGCTTAAGCTTGAATTGAAGTTATTGGCTGACGTAGGGCTCGTTGGCTTTCCAAACGTCGGGAAGTCGACGCTGATATCCGTTTGCAGCGAAGCAAGGCCGAAAATCGCGAATTATCATTTCACTACTCTGACGCCGACTTTGGGAGTTGTTAAGATCGGAGAGGAAAGTTCGTTTGTGATGGCGGATATCCCGGGACTTATAGAGGGTGCAAGCGACGGAGCGGGACTCGGGCATGAATTTTTGAGACACGTCGAGAGGTGCCGGCTGATAGTTCACGTGGTGGACGTGTCCGGCAGCGAGGGAAGAGATCCGAAAGACGATTTCGAAAAGATAAACGCCGAGCTTGAACGGTTCAATCCGGAACTTGCAAAACGACCGCAGATAGTTGCCGCGAATAAAAGCGATATAGCTGATGAAACGCAGATAGAAGAGTTTAAAAAATATATCAAAGAAAAAGGTTATGAAGTGTTTGATATATCGGCGGCATCGTCAGTCGGAGTTACGAAACTGATAAATAAAGTCGCAGAGGAACTCAGCAAACTGCCTCCGGTCAAAAGATATGAGGCGGAGCCGAAAATTGAAGAGCTTGACGTTAAGGCAAAGAGCTTTGAAATCAGTATTGCCGAGGACGGAGTTTACGAGATCGACGCGCCGTGGCTTGAGAGGATACTTGCGGGAGTCAATATGGAAGATTATGAGTCGCTGCAATATTTCCAGAGGACGCTTCGAAACTGCGGAATAATAGACAAACTGGAAGAGATGGGTATAAAAGAGGGAGACACAGTCAGAATATTCGATTTTGAATTTGACTTTGTTTTCTAAAAGGAGCAGAAAAAATGACTGACGTTAGGAATTACAATCCGAAAACGCTTGCGTTTATGGGAGATGCGGTTTACGAAGCGCTGGTTAGGGAAAAGATCATACTTGACAGCGAAAGACCGATCGGAGAACTGAACAAGTTGAAAACCAAAATCGTTTGTGCTGAGGCGCAGTCTGAGGTCTACGGATTTTTGGAGAATTTGCTTAGCGAAGAAGAAAACGCGGTCATGAAACGCGGAAGAAATATAAGCGCGGTCAACGGTCCGAAAAGTGCGAATATAGGAGATTACAGGAGAGCGACAGGTATCGAGGCGCTTTTCGGGTATCTTTACCTTAGTAAAAAGAACGAAAGAATAAGAGAACTGTTTGAAATTATATGGGATAGGGAACAGAAACTTATATTGAACGGGGATTTGGTATGAATGAAAAAATCCGTGACCCGATAAGTAAAAACGCATTGCTCATTATCGGTGCGGTCCTTATGGTGTTAGTAACGGTTTATAATATATTTTTGGTACCGCGCGGAGAGATATTGATCGACAGGGCAAGTTCGGCAAGCGGCGAAGAAAGTTTGGATACAAAATCAAGTGAAATTTCAGAAACGGTAGCAGAAATCGGTGTTAACGTAAATACCGCGGATTGCGAAGAACTTGAGAAAATTCCCGGAGTAGGCCGGGTGCTTGCGGAAAACATTATAAAATACCGGGAAGAAATAGGAACGTTTAAGGATTATGACGACCTTTTGAACGTGCCGGGTATCGGAGATAAGAAACTTGAAAATATTAAAAAATATATAATATTTTCAGATTGATCGATAAAAACGGTCGTGGCTTTTCAAAAAAAGCCGCGATTTTCATAAAATAATAAGAATGATAATATTTTTGTACAAAATGATAAAATTATGAACCGGAATTTTTACTAATTATAGTTTGAAATATTGTTAACAGTGTGTTAAAATTATTATGAATAATATTTTAATAAATTTGGAGATGCTGTCAGTATGGATTTATTTGATAAATGCCGTGAACGCGGTATAGTTCACGAAATAAGAGAGAGAAATATATATCCTTATTTTCATTCGCTTCAATCGAAACAGGACGTTGAAGTTATAATGGAAGGCAAAAGACGCATTATGCTCGGCTCGAACAATTATCTCGGACTTACAGTCAACGAAGAAGTTATCGAAGCGGGTATCAAGGCGATGGAAAAACTCGGAAGCGGATGCTCCGGTTCGAGATTTCTGAACGGTACTTTGCAGATGCATCTTGAACTTGAATCCGAACTTGCCGATTTCTTGGGCAAACAAAAGGTAATGACGTTTTCGACCGGATTTCAGTCGAATCTCGGAATAATCAGTGCGATAGCCGGAAAAGATGACTATATTTTCTGCGACAGAGAAAACCATGCGAGCATATACGACGGCTGTAAACTCAGCGCGGCAACAATGGTCAGATACCGCCACAGCGATATGGCGAGTCTTGAAAAGCGTATTGCCGAGGCACCTGAGAAAGCCGGTAAACTGATAGTTACAGACGGTATATTCAGTATGAGCGGCGATATCTGCAAGCTTCCTGAGATAGTTGCGATCGCAAAGAAATACGGCGCAAGAGTTATGGTCGATGATGCCCACGGACTCGGAACTATCGGTAACGGCGGAAGAGGTACCGCGGATTATTTCGGACTTACCGACCAGGTCGATATAATAATGGGTACGTTCAGCAAATCCCTTGCAAGCCTCGGCGGATTTATGGCTGCGGACGACTACGTTGTCGATTACGTTATGCATGCGTCAAGACCGTTTATTTTCTGCGCGTCTATCCCGCCCGCAAACTGTGCGACGGCTCTTGCGGCATTGAGAGTTATCAAGAAGCATCCGGAACTTGTGACGAGACTTGCCGAGCTTGCGAATCACATGAGAAAAAATCTGAAAGAGCGCGATATAAAGATCATAGAGGCAACGACTCCGATCATACCTATTTATACATATAAACCTCTCAGGACTTTGAAGATAGGCAAAGAGATATACGAAAGCGGAGTTTATTTGAACCCCGTGCTTCCGCCGGCGGCTGCTCCGAACGAGTGTCTGCTGCGTACGAGCTATATGGCGAGCCATACGGAAAAATTGCTTGACGAGGCGGCTGATATAATAAAATCGGTCATGGATAAACATAAGGATGATAATATCGAGGAAGAAGAATAAAAAATAAAAAAACAGTGTGAAATTTCAAAAAAATTACACACTGTTTTAATGTAGGGAGAAAAATATATGGATAAGATATGTGTTATAACCGGCGGATCATCGGGAATAGGAAAAGCGTGCGCCGAAAAGTTTTCGCAAAACGGCTGGAAGGTATACGAACTCAGCAGAAGCGGAGCGGATTTTGACGGCGTCAAGCATATCACGGCGGACGTGAGTAAGTTCGAGACTGTTGAAAGCGCGATCGGGCAGATTTATAACGAGACGGGGAAAATCGACCTGTTGATAAACAACGCAGGGTTCGGAATATCCGGCGCCGCGGAATACACCAAAACCGAAGACGCCGAAAAGCAGTTCAAGGTCAATTTTTTCGGAACGTTCAACGGTATGAAAGCGGTAGTGCCTTACATGAGAAAAGCGGGCGGCGGGAAAATAATCAACGTGAGCTCCGTTGCCGCGATAATGCCGATACCTTTCCAAAGCTTCTACAGCGCGTCTAAATCGGCGATAAATTCCCTGACAATGTCTTTTGCAAACGAGGTCAGAGATTTCAACGTCAAGGTGTGCGCTGTAATGCCGGGAGACGTCAAGACGGGATTTACCGGGGCACGACAGAAGTTTGAAGATTGCGACGCCTACGGAGACAGAGTTCAAAAGTCTGTTGCCGTCATGGAAAAAGACGAAATGGGCGGCGCTGCTCCGGAAAGTATCGCGGAAAAAATATATAAGATATCTCTCAAGAAAAATCCGGCGCCGATATACACTCTCGGAGGCAAATATAAATTTTTCAAGTTCCTCGGAGACGTTTTGCCGCAGCCGTTGGTAAATAAGATATTATATATGATGTACGCGAAATAATGTATTCGAATGAAATAAAAAAATTATGGATATAGTATAAATTACTATTGACAAATGACTGAAAATGTGGTATTATAATTATGCAACCGATTGCGATTGCATAATAACAAAAATAAATTTTATTTTGAGAAGAGGGGTTTTTATGAAAAAACTGTTGGCACTTGTTTTGGCGACTTTGATGATCGTTGCCGTTTTTGCCGGATGCGGCGAAAAGAAACCGAACGAATCATCAAAGAGCGGCGAAAGCACGATAGAGCTTTCGGATTGGCCTTCGGGATTCAATTTCAGTGAAGACGCCTATAAGGGCAAAACTCTGAAGGTTTGGATTAGTCCGAATCCGAGAAATGCGACGAACGAGTATATTTACAAAGAGTTTGAAGACGCGACGGGCGCGGTGATCGACTGTGCGCAATATGACGGTGCGATGACGACCCTTGTTCCTGCGATAACCTCGGGTTCCGGCCCTGATATGAGCGCTATCTCCGCGGAAGCACTCCTCTCAATGGCGCGTAAAGGACTTATCGTTCCTTTGAGTGACGTTATTGACGTAAATGAAGATTTCTATAAAGACAAAATAAGCACTGATATTTTGGATCTGTTCACTTTGAACGGCAAACAGTACGTTTTCGCTCCTTACGGAGTAAGCGGTTCGTGCGCGTATATCATTTATAGAAAGAGCGCGTTTGAAGAGGCCGGACTCGACGATCCTTATGAGCTTTGGAAAGCAGGAAACTGGAACTTCGACACTTTCAACGAGGTGGCAGCGGCTTTGACTTACGACTCCGATGAAGACGGCGTTATCGATAAATTTGCTATCACCGGTTGGATGGACGGTTTCTGGTACGGCTGCGGCGGCGGCGACTGCGAACCGATACGTTGGAATGCGGACGGTTCTCCGAGAGTTGCGATCTGCGACGAAGACGTCGTTGAATGCTACAGCGAGCTTTACACGATACATAACTCCGGCTGGTTCTCTCATCAGGGCGGCGACCCCTACGGAACGTTCGTAACCGGAACGGCTGCGATGTATGCCGTAATCGGAAGCTGGGTATCGGGAAGCCTTGTTAAAGATCTTGACGGATACGATGATATCGGCTATGTTCCGATGCCTTACGCGACAAAGACCAACACCTCGAAGGTCGTCAGATCTTACGGTTTCGCATCCGGAATGATGTTCACGAACAATCTCGCGGACGACAAGAAAGATTTAGCTGAAGAATGGACGAAGTATTACTTCTTCTGGGATAGAGCGGATGTGGATCAGGCGGAAAAACGTCAGGCCGTTATAGATGCTTCTTACGGCGGAAATGAAGATTGGTTCGAGTTTGAAAAAGAGCTCAGCAAAAACCGTTATTTCGGCAATCAGGCTATCTTCGGACAGACCGTTCAGGATCTGTTGAACTCGATCTACTGGAACCGTTCCGATTCTTATGCGAACGCGGCTCAGTCTTTGATCGGAGCGATCCAGGCTGAGGTCGACGACGTGTATTACGGATCAGTCGAAGAAGACGACGACTAATTTCAGCTTACACCCTAAACCTTTTTCATAATTCTTTATAAGTTACAGTACGTCCCATACCTAAAAAGTATGGGACGTATTGTTCTATAGAAAAATGTTGACACAAATAAAATAAAAAGTATATAATGAGAATAGGAACAGATGAAAGGATTTTTCAGAATGGCTGAGCGAATTACGATATATTCACTTGCAAACGAAATAG
>JAGAEK010000089.1 GCA_017828835.1 Oscillospiraceae bacterium
GCGGCCTGCGAGCAGATACGTTCTGCCATATCGGAAAGAGATTCGCCGCGGCAGAGAGAAAATTGTGCATCGAGCCATTTACCGTCGTCTGAAGGAAGTCCGTCCGAGGATATGAGGAGAAGGTCTCCGGGATTCAGAGTCAGCGAGTTTTTGTCGAAGCCGGCGCCTCCGAGAATACCGACCGGCATTGAAGAACTTTCTATCTTGCCGATTTTTTCGCAGCGTTTTATATAGGACGGAGCGGCTCCGGCTTTATAAAAAACGGTTTCGCCGGAATAGAGATCGAAAGAAACGGTATCGACGGCGGCGAGAGATTCGTCTCCTGACTTTACGAGTAATGCGGAATTTACCAATTTCAGCGCGGATTCGGTATTAAAGCCGGATTGTATGAGCCGGGACATGAGCCCTACCGCGATATTTGAACTTAAAGCGGCTTCTTTTCCCGATCCCATACCGTCCGCAAGAATGATGTGAGCGGTACCTGAAGAGTTATTGATAACGCGGAAAGAATCGCCGCAGAATTTGTTGTTGTTTTTGTTTTTTTGAGCTGATGCAAAGACGAGAGAATATTTTGCGCTTTCTGTGAATACTAATTTTGAATATCCGTTGACGGAAGGGGAGATTGACGGAAGAGCCATTGATTTTTCCGTAATTTCACAAATTTTGAAAGTAACGTCTTTTTCCTCAAGTTTTGAGAGTTTGTGTTCGGGTATTTCAGACTCGATAACAAGGCGGCCGTATTTATCGGAATAGCATTGAGTCGTTCTGGGAGACAGCATTTTATCCTCAAAAAGTTCGCGTATTTTTTCGTTAACGTTCGGTTCGGGATTATTGATTTCGGCCAATTCGGAGCAGAGGCAATCAAGCATTTCAGACATGCCGCAAAATTGGTCTGAAATAGAATTTCTCAAAAGAGAAACACGTTTCGATATATTGAAATTTGAAGAGTAAGACAGAAAGTTTTTGTTTATTTCGGAGATCAGTGCGTCGGGATTTTTGCAGTAAGCGGAAAAACGCTGAGGAAAAACCGCGATACCGCTTACCCGCATTTCCTGGATCACACGGTTCATGATCGTAGAGGTTTCGTTATA
This sequence comes from Oscillospiraceae bacterium, assembly GCA_017828835.1. GTDB lineage: Bacteria > Bacillota > Clostridia > Oscillospirales > Ruminococcaceae > RGIG8367. Next base: position 1,092 of record JAGAEK010000089.1, read on the forward strand.
TTTTAATTGCCAGCAGGATGCGTTTTTGATGCAATTTTTGCATATTTTATCGCAGGCGGAGGAAAAAATTTTTGAAACATCTTCTGAAAAAGATAATTCGGACAGCTTTTTTGATGCGGATTCGGTAGTTTCGGATATATTTTTCAAAGCACGCGATGCAAATTGAAGTTTTGATATCGCGACGTTCCGGACGGTATTCAGATCCGAAACGGACTTTGATGATGCGAAAAAAAGACCTGTCGCGTACGGGAGATCTTTCGGAAGCAATATAAAAATCACAGACGCGATAATGATTTCCGTAATAATGGGGACGGGCGATATTTTCGAATAAAGCAGAGCGACCGTGATCGAATTGACGGCAAGAAAAGACAGTGCTGTACCGAATTTTCCGAAGATCGAAAATACTCCTGCGATAAGTCCGCCGAGACTGAACGAGATAAAAGAAAGCTCGTTGGTTGCGAGAGCTATTGCCGCTCCGCCGCATATACCGAAAACAGCTCCGCCGGTCTCCTTGTAATAGAATGCGGACAAAAGGATCAGAAGAGCCGCAAGTATACGGCCGACGGAAAGCGAGAACAGATTGATTTCGGACAGCGATATAAGTATGACACAGCAGGAGATCATAAGACATACCCGATCTCGCAGAGGAGATAAAGCTACGTTTAAAGATATTGCTTCGAAACTTCGAAGGAAGAAGTAGGCGCACCCTGCCGAAAGCATTGCTTCCGCGCTCACGGGCGCGACTGAAGCGAGATCTAATCCGCCGAGATATTCATAAGCTCCGCAAGAAACCGCGATCGAAACGAAAGCGATGAAAGGAGGTATGAAATCGGCGGCTTTTCGTTTTAGAAAAAAGTAAATTACACTGCAGAGAGATAACGCGATCAGATCGGAAGCAAGATATTTAAGCCCGCCGGAAGAGAGAAACAAAAGATGAGAAATGATAACTCCGAGACTCGCAGGCAATTTTTTGTTTTTCGGAACTGCGGCGATAACAGCCGGACCGAAAGGAGAAAGACCTCCGGCGATTTTTCCGGACGATACGGCAAATCCGAGCAAAAAACACCCGATATACGTTATTACGGGATTTTGTTCTTTTATTGCGTTTTGCAGTTTCAGAAAAAATTTCGATACGGAAAGGGAGTATAACCCCGAAAAAGCCCCGTGTGATTTCATTATGACCTACACCTCTCTTTTTATTTTTGGTAAATATCGGGACAAGCGTTTACGTGTATTATAAATTGAGAACGGTGTGAAAAATGTCACAATGAGATGCAGAAAAAGATAAAAAAATATGTTGTTTAAGAAGGTTTTGGCGATAGTTAAAAAATTAAGACGACTATACGAAAAAAGAGGTATTTTCATAGTTTTTTTGAGGATAATAAAGTAAAAAACAAATAAAACGGAGGAAGACAATGAAAATATTCGGCAAGGCTTTTTTGATTTCCGCTGCGATTTTAATGTCGGTCGCGTTGATAGCGGCACTGTATTTGACGGCAGGGAAAAGGTATACCGGAGCGCATGATAATATTGTTAAGGGTTATATTCCGACAAAAGAGGAAAGTTTGAATATTTTAGCGGTTTTTATAAAAAGCGGAGACAAATCGCCGGAAGCGATATGTATAATAAGATTTGATGCCGAAAAAGCCAGGATCCCGGTTTTGGTGTTACCGAACAATATGAATATGTCTGTCGGAAAGAAGATAGAGAGTTTGGAAAAAACCTATAAAAACGGAGGGATAAAAAAGCTCAAGAGGGGAATAAAAGAAACGCTCGGAGTGAATATAGACAGATATATCGTGTGCAAAACGGGATATCTTTCAGAAATTACCGACAGACTCGGGGAGGTAGAGGTCGAATTCAAAGCGGACAGAACGATCGACGGAAAAAGATATATTTCGGGAGCGCATATCGGCGGACAAGAGGTAGCCGCGGCGCTCGAAGGGGACGATCACGAGGTTGCGGCAGAGGTTATATGCAGTTATATCAACAGCTTTTTCGAAGAGATACTGTGCGAAGGAGACCAGTCGGAAATAAAAGATATGATCTATAATACGGTCAACGATTTTTCTTATAATGATTTTGAAAAGTATTATGAAGCGGCGCAGTTTTTGAACAGTATAAAAAATAAGCCGGCCTTAGCGTTAAGACCGGCGGTGACCGAAGTCGGGGAAAATTGCGCACTTATTGAAGAAAGCGCTGAATATATAAGAAAATTTTTCGAATAGAGTCTTATTTTTTACAAGAACAGAGGAAATCGCAAAGTTTTTGGACGTCGACACCGTTATCGGCGTCGTATTTTGAACTTTTGAGCAGTTTTTTGAATTTCGAGAGTTCAATAAGGTCCGGCGTCGAGTTTATACAGATATTGGTCTTTTTTGAGTTGAGCGCGATAACTGTAAAATGTTCGAGCGGTATTTTGTAGAGATCGTTTTTAGAGAAAACCTCGCGCAGGGTGACGATATCGCCTAAGGAGCGCTTATAAAAATTCGGAACCTCCGTACGTTTGCCGTCCTTTGAGATCCTGACCCATTTTTCGGAATCCGAGCTTCCGTAGTATTCTCCGTATTCTCCCAACGAATCGGCAAATACCATACCGAAAGGACCGACGAGTATGTTTTCAAAATTCATGGTTTTGTCTTTGTATTCGAGTTTTACGTCGTTTAAGACCCTGCAATTTCTGAATTTTGAAGCGGATTTCATTATACTGCGGACTTTTACGGGACCGAACGTACCGTTCTTGATGAGTTGAGCGCGGCGCAGGATAAGAAAAACGATCAAAGCAATAACGATAACAGCTGAAATTATAACGTATATCATTTAGAAGATCCTTTCAAAAAGTAATAGGAGCAATCGGTGTCGTAGAGGATATAGCTGTTCAAAGAGCAGTCGTTTACGGCGCGGATAAGTTCGGAAACGGATTCGGTCGAAGATGTGAAATATGAATCGGAAAAAGCTTGAAGGATCGGTATGAATTCGACCGAAGGATCGAGAGAAGAAAGAATTGTCGACATAGAAACGTAAGCGCACTCATAGGGGTCGAGATCGGAGTCGGATATTCCGAGCTTTTTAGCGAGCTTGTTTGAAATTATATCAGACTGGAAAATAGAGGCGGAAAACGCGTTTACGGCAATATCGAGAGGATCTCCGCGGTATATGAACTGATTCCCGCCGAGAACGGAATAACCTTCCGAGAAGAAGACGGCTTTCGCGTCATACTGTTCAAGCGCGGACGAAACTTCTTTCATGCGTTTTATAAGGGTGTTATGTTCGGTGTCGGATACGTTTTCACCGTAATTTGCGTATTCTATACCGATTTTCGTGGGGAAAGAAAAACCGGAGAATATGATGGTTTTTATTCCGGCCTGCGCGGCTTCGGCGGAAAGGTCGATCAAATACTGTGCGGCTTTATCGGCGTAAGGGTTGAGCCAGGGACGTCCGCCTTTGTTTGAAGCTTCGTCAAGCCAAAGGTAATTTGCGTAATCGAGATAATGTATCGCTGCCGAACGGTCAGTTTTCGGCGCGATATGATCATGGAAAGAGCATATATCGCCGATAACGTCAAAACCGTTTGCTTTAAAGTATTCGACTTTTTCGGCGAGGTCGTAAGCGGTGTCGGACATTGATTTTCTTGCAAGGTTTACGGATGATTTGTAATTCAGATATCCTTCGCCGTCTTTGAGCGTGATGTAAACAGCATTGAATCCCGCGGATTTTGCTGAAGACAGCATATTGTCGAGAGCCGATCGGTCGTTGATGATCTTTGATGATACGTAGATCGCTCTGATACCGTCGGTAACGTTTTCAGGAACGGATGATTCCTGTTGGGAATTTTCCGAAATTTCGGAAGAATCGGTATGTTCGGATCCCGAAGACGGATCTGATATTTCGTTTTCCGAAGATGACTGCTGCTCGGAAGACGACGATTCGGGGGTTTCGGAAGGTTTCACAAAGGTATTACGTATAGCGGGATAAATACTCCAGCCGAGGAAAAACACAAGAGCCACGATCATTACGAAAACAGCGATCTTGAGCGGTTTGAATTTTTTGGAATATACACTTTTATAATACCGTTTAATGCGCAGATTTTTAGACATATAAACACCCACTTTTTCGACGATTGAATTTTATATGAGGATCGATTCGTCGAGATCGAATCCCGTAAATAAGTTGAAAAGCTTATGCCGGAAGCTGATGTCCGACAAGGCCGTAAACGGCAAGAGAGATAAGTCCGATATAGATCAGAGAAACAGGGAGGCCCTTGAAGGATTTCGGTACGGGACTTAACTCGATCCTTCTTTGTCCCTCCGATACGATTATCAAAGCTAAGATGAAACCTATGCAGGCGCCGGAAGCATAACCGAGGCTCTGCATGAATGAATAGGGTTTTGAAAGAGTCAGAAGAACGGTTCCGAAAACCGCACAGTTAAAGCAGGCCGAAGTAATTGTTTTTTCGTTTTCAGAAAAGAAATCGGAAAATAGTTTTGACAAGACAAAACAGGTAACTGCAAAAATTATTGTCAATATCAAAAGATAGACGATCGGCCGCAGCACGTAGGATGAGAAAGCGGTATGAAGGTTTTCAAGAAGCGGAGATACCCAAAAAGACAATGCGGTCAGAGAAAGCATGAAATATGCCATAAAGCCGCAGAAAAGCGCAGAAGTTTTATAAGAACGCCTTGAAATGGAAAATATAGGGTTTGCTCCGAGTCCGCGGGTGAACAGGATATTTTGCAGAGTGACCGCGGAAAGCAGCGCGATCAAAAATTCTTTCATACCTTACTGCACCTCTTTTCTGCGCTTGATCAGATTTTTGAAAAATACGGTCGAGTTTTTGATTTTTTGAACTATTGCCAAGATAAATCCGACTAAGATAAATCCGAAAAACGGCATAGCAACGCCGGACATTTTGAATTCGATACCTAAAAGTTTTCCGTTAAAGGTCCCGTAGGCAAGGATTTCTCGTATACTTCCGATAAGTATGGCGAAAAAGGCGAATCCGCATACCGCGCACACGACGTCAGTGACAGACCAAATAAATATACGGCGCTTTCGGTTATGAGTAAAAGCGGATGAAAAAGAAGAAAGCATGATTATAGGAAAATATATTCCGATATTGTCAAAAATATCGGGGGAAAGAGGAGAGATCATTTTGTAAGCCGGGACGGACATGAGGGCCGACACCAGAGCTCCGATGATCGCCGATACCCAAAAAGGCGCGTATTTTGAAGACAGTTCCGATATTATTATAGAAGGAATGCAGATAATTATGACAGCGATAGATATCGCAACACCGCTTCTGAACGTCGTTACGGCGGAGATTACGGGAGAAAGTATTATTCCTCCGACAAGGATCGGATTTTTGAAAAACAAATTTCCGACGCTTACCGTCAGTCGACGGCTGATTCTCAGAACGGAGGCGCGGTTTATGCGGGAACCGAAAAAAGTATCGGTTTTTGCATCATTCGGAAGATTTCGGTTTTCTTGCAATGCGAACCCTCCTTGAATAGTAAATGACCTTTTCCGAATACAGATCGAGAAGAGGTGAAAAGATATTGAGAATAAGTACGGCGAAAGCGACGCCTTGTTCGAATCCGCCGTAATATCTGAACAAGACCGTGAATATTCCGATCAGGAATCCGTAAATATATTTGGGTATATTTCGTTTAGGAGCGGTTACCGGCTCGCTTACCATAAATATACCTCCGAATATCACTGAACCGGAGCATAATTCGAGCAATACGGAAGAGATGGAGTCGGAATGTATTCTCGGGAAAAGTGCGAACATTGCGATCACGGCGACAAAATAAGACAAAACGGTGCGCCAGTTGATAACTTTTCTGACAAGCAGAAATATGAATCCGGCAATAAGAGCAAAAACGCACGAAGTACCCATCGGACCGACGAACTCTCCTGTGAGCAGGTCTACCAGATCGAGTTTCGGTACTGCGCCGAGTTTGAGGTAATATGCCGGACTGTAAGACGATGCGACGATTTTGCCGAACACGGGAAGTTTTACAAGAGGTTCAGTATATGTAAATACGCTTGTCGGCCAGCAAAATGCGGCAAAAGCGATACCTGCGGCGGCAGGATTGAAAAAGTTGAATCCGCATCCGCCGAAAGGCATTTCGACGACCAATATCGAAAACGCGCAGGCGCATATTACGATCGAATAATCTATTGCGGCAGGCAGTGCAAGAGGAATGAGAAGTCCCGTAACGATGGGCGCGATATTATAAATATTGACTTTTTGAGATGAAAGTGCGGAAGCGATCAAATTGAGGAGAAAGCAGGTGAGCGCTCCGATGGCTCCGAGAACTATCACTCTTAATCCGTAATATATATATGCCATAAAATACAAGGGAAGTATCGAAATGATGACGTCCAGAAGTATAATAGGCGCGGTGCGTGAAGTGCGGATGTGAGGAGGAGCTTTTTTTTGTATTCTTGAAGTATTCAAGGTCTGTTTTCCTCCTGAGTTTTTTTTGTTTTATTATTAGCCGTAATGGATCTTTTAACTGAGATTAACGAATTGCGGATCTGTTTTACGGAATCCGAAATATCGGTAATAACGACGAACCGCATACGGCGTTTTTTCAGTTTTTTGAGGTTTTTACGGTGTATAAGATCCTGTTGTTCCGAAGCAGAGGTAACGCCGCTGTCGGACATTTTTTTCAGGATATAGTTTTTGCCTTTTATTACGTAATCCGCAAGATCGAGCTCAGCGGGACAAACGTAAGAACACGAGCCGCATTCGTCGCAGCGGGCGACGTCAAAACGATAAAGCTCGTCGTATTTTTCCAAAGCGGTATATTTATAGATAAGGAAAGGCGCCAATTCCTGAGGACAGACTTCTGTGCATCTTGAGCATCCGATGCAGTTGAAGGCACGTCTTTCGCGTCTGTCTTCAAAAGCCAGAACGGCGCGGCTGTTTGCCGTCAGAAGTTCGGAAGAGGGGTCAAGTATACTTTTTCCCGTCATTGAACCGCCGACGACGACACGCGTCGGATCAAGCGCGACGGTGCAGAAATCAAGCGCTGAGGATACCGGCAATCCGATCGGGAATTCGACGTTTGCCGGTTTTGCGATACAGTTTCCGGAAACGGTAACGAAACAGGTAGTTTGTATTCTGTTTTCGTCGACGGCACGCGCAAGATGAAGAAGCGCGCCGGTGCCGATTATCAACTTGCGCTTAGATTTACCCAAAATGTTATCAATACGGTTTTCAGCGGGGTATTTGCCTTTTATTCTGACCACGTTTATATTTTTTATCATGGTCGGTATTTGTATAGAAAGATCGTAGATGTTTTTATACACCATTATACAGATGCTTTTGATCTTCAATGCGACGGCGCAAAGGTGGAGACCTCTTGATATTAGATCGCTTTGATGCAGAGCGAGGGCGAGCTGACTCGATATGTAGGGATCGTCGTCCAAAGCATCAGCAATGATGCCGACGGGATGCCCTTTTGTTGAAGAAAATGAAAGTTTGTCGGCAAGGAGCGCTCCGTCGTGTTCATCGATTATATTGGCGCGTCTTGCAATATCCGTGAGCTGTTCTATGGATGGAAATTCAGAATAAGGGTAGGGATTTGCAAAAAAGGACGGCTCGGACGGATATTGAAGAATATTTTTACTCAACGCGGGTTCTTTGTGCTGTTCGAGTATGATACCTTTTGAAAACAACGGCAATATGAACACTCCTTTCCCAAAGAATTTAAAATGCGGCGTTTATCGGAAAGATACGTTTACCGATTCTGCAGACGCGATCAATTCAGATACTGCTTTTTTGTAATCTGATTTAGAATAAAGAGAAGAACCGGCAACGAGTACGTTCGCACCGTTTTCGACCGCCTGTTTTGCGGTTTCGACGTCGATACCTCCGTCAACTTCTATATCGGGATCGAGTCCGAGTCTTATGCATTCTTTTTTAACGGACAGTAATTTCGGCATCATATCCGCCATGAACTTTTGACCGCCGAATCCGGGTTCTACAGTCATTATCAAAACGAGATCAACAAACGGAAGATAAGGGAATACCGCTTCCGCCGGAGTTTTCGGCTTTATTGAAATACCGACCTTTTTCCCTGTGTAGCGTATTGTTTCGATGGTTTTCATGGGGTCGTCCACGGCTTCGAGGTGGAACGTTATAAGGTCGGCACCGGATTTGGCAAAAACGGGAGCATATTTATCCGGATCGGAGATCATAAGATGAACGTCAAAGAAAATATCGCAGCTCGGACGTATGCATTTTACGACTACGGGACCGAGAGATATATTAGGAACGAAATGCCCGTCCATAACGTCGATATGCATCCATTGAGCGCCGGCGTCATACATATCTGAAACTTCTTTTCCGAGTTTTGAAAAATCCGCCGCAAGCAGCGAAGGCGAAATTTTTATCATAATAATGGATTCCTCCTGAAAAAATGGTGATATTTAATTTATTATATATTAAAAAGAGCAAAAGGTCAAGAAATAAACATTTTGCAATAAAACAAAAATAATTGAAAATAATACTTGAAATTTAAAAAGCAGTATGATATCATAATATGCGGTCGTTATATAAGACCGTATTGTGTCCGGGTGTGGCGCAGATTGGTAGCGCGCTACCTTGGGGTGGTAGAGGCCGCAAGTTCAAATCTTGTCACTCGGACCAAGGTGTGCGGTCTAAAAAGATCGGCACGGGAAAACCGGCGATTTTCGCCGGTTTTCTTCATTTTTCTCCGTTTTTCTCGCTTTTCCAAAAAACGAAAAAGTAGTGAAATAAAAAGATCGGGTACCCCTTTTTCGGCAGGTGGACAGGAATTGAACCATTTTTGACGCACTTAACTACCCTGAGAACACCCCCACTGACAACTGAATAATCAAATGCTTTTCAGCCGACTGAATTAAAAACTCAGCCGGTTTTTTTATTCCCAAAAATCGAAAGGAGCCAACACATGTATTTCAAAATGAAACCCTGGAGCGGAAATGAGCGCCTATACTTTTACCGCCAATCACAGCAGCTCGCCGGGCAGACCGGTCAGATCGGAAAACTCAGAGCTGACTTCGACAGGGACGGAAACGGGTTCTTCACTTCATGGGAAGATATCCGGGATCACCTCAAGACAGACGAGTTCAAAAACACCTTCGACAAAGCAATTAACGCTCTCAGATTCGGTGAAGGAGAAACGCCCTTTGCAAGCCGTAAAGCACTGACCGAATTTCTCAGAGATAAGCATTCGGCGATTCTTCCCGGTGACGGTGAGTGGCACGGCTTCAGA
>JAGAEK010000090.1 GCA_017828835.1 Oscillospiraceae bacterium
TACTATGCAGTCAAGGTTCCGGTTTTCTCTTTTGAAAAACTGAGTGACGCAAATTCTTATTTAGGACCTGAAATGAAATCGACCGGAGAGGTTTTGGGTATAGGAAGAACCATTGAAGAGGCGTTGTTCAAAGGACTTACTTCTGCCGGAATGATGCTGAAATCATCGATATATCATAAAGACGTCGGTATACTTTTGAGCGTCGATACATCAGACTTGCTTGAGGTCGTAACTCTCGCAAAAAAACTTGACGACCTCGGGTTTAAGATCTTTGCGACGAAAGATACCGCCGAATCGATTTCAAACCTCGGGATCGACGTTACGAAGATCGCAGGTATAAGGGAAAGCGACAATGCGTTTAAGCTTCTTGAAGACGGAAAGATAAATTATATAATTTATACCGGAGCTTTAATGGATTCAACGGTGGAGGATTATATAGCGCTGCATAAAAAAGCGCTTCAGCTTTCGATCCCTTGCCTCACGTCTCTTGATACCGCGAATGCGCTCGCAGATATAATCGCAAGCCGCTTTAACGAGCAGAATACCGAACTCATAAATATTAACGATTTGCGCGAGGATCGGCAGGAAATTCATTTTTCAAAAATGCAGGCCACCGGAGACGACTATATTTTCATTGAAAATTTCGACGATTCGATTACCTGTCCCGAATCGCTTTGCATAAGTTTATGCGATCGCCACAAAGGTATAGGCGGGTTCGGCATCGTACTGATGGAAAAATCAGAAATTGCGGACGCCAAAATGCGCATTTTCAACAGCGACGGTTCGGAAGGCAAAATGGCTGGCAACTGTATCCGCTGTACTGCGAAATATCTCTATGATAACGGATATATAAACCGTGACGAGACGAGTATCGAAACAGCCAGCGGAGTCAAAAAAATAAAGTTATACACATCGAACAACAAGGTAACTCTCGCGTCGGTCGAAATGGGCAAAGCAAATCTTGAAGCAAAAGCGCTGCCGACTACGATAAAAGCGGAAAAAGTTATAAATTATCCGCAGATAATAGACGGAAAAGAATATAATATCACCTGCGTGAACGTCGGAAATCCGCATTGCGTCGTCTTTTGTGACCGCGTTGATACGGTTGATATAGAGCGCATCGGACCTGCTTTTGAAAACGCACCGATATTCCCGGAAAGAATAAACACCGAATTTGTCCGCGTCGTTAATTCAAACACGATAAAAATGCGAGTTTACGAGCGCGGAAACGGTGAAACGTGGGCTTGCGGTACCGGAGCGTGCGCCGCCGTTGTTGCCGCCTGTGAAAACGGAAAATGCAAAAAAGGCGAGGATATTACCGTAAAGGTAAGAGGCGGAGACCTGATCGTTAATTATACCGACGAGCGGATAGTGCTTACCGGAGACGCGGTTTTGGTGTATAAAGGCGTTTTTGAATACTGATCTGAAATCGCTTAAATTAAAAAAAATAAAGAAAACGAAAAATATATCATTTTGCAGTTGACAAACCGACGGCAAAATGATATATTTATTACATTATCACATTAGTGTGATAAAGTGGGAGGCGATTTTATGTCGAATTGGAAGAGCGAAAGCACCGACAAACTTTGCGAGGCGTTGCTGAAGCTGAAAACAAAAGAAGAATGCTATGAGTTCCTTGAGGATATTTGTACGATAAAAGAAATTTTGGATATATCGCAACGTCTTTCGGTCGCCATGCTGCTTGCGAAAAAGGAAAGTTATACCGAAATAAGCGCCGAGACCGGTGCGAGTTCCGCGACGATCTGCCGCGTTAACAAATGCCTGGAATACGGCAGAGGCGGATATAAAAAGATCATCAAAAGAATGGAGGAGAAGAAGGATGATTGAGGAATCTGTTCTGCAATTTGAAGAAAAAGTTATCTTTGCGCTCCGTTCATTATATAGAAAACACGGATATCTTCCTTATAAAATGAGCAAGTTTGAAGAATATGAGTTATATTTGAGAAACAAGGATTTTCTCGTGAGCGACAGAGTTATTGCGTTTAACGACACCAACGGGAAACTGATGGCGTTGAAACCGGACGTTACCCTCTCGATCATCAAAAACGGTGAGGACGTCAAGGGCGTTAAGCAAAAGGTCTATTATAACGAGAACGTTTACCGTGTTTCGGAGAGTACTCACAGGTTCAAAGAAATAATGCAGACAGGGCTCGAATGCATAGGAGATATAGATATTTTCGATATTTATGAAGTAATAACTCTTGCGGCGGAAAGTCTTTCGCGTATATCGGACAAGTTTTATATCGAAATAAGCAATATGGACGTTATCTGTTCGCTCATTTCGGAATTTTGCGACGATTCGGAATTTATTGCGAAAGCTATGGGATTTATCTCGCAGAAAAACGCGCATGATCTGAAAATATTGTGCGGGCAGTACGGCGTCAGCGATGAGGACAATGAAAAAATATCATTGCTCATTTCGCTTTACGGCGACCGTAACGACGTAATAAACGGTCTGCTTGAAATATACGATAAAGATAAGATCGGAAACATATGCCGTTTGTCCGAAATGCTCGACAATTCACCGTTCAGCGATAAGATCAAATTCGATTTTTCCGTTATAAACGATATGAATTATTATAACGGATTTGTTTTCAAAGGCTTTGTTGACGGAATATATTGCGGAGTGCTTGCGGGCGGTCAATACGATAATATGATGAAAAAAATGGACCGGAACTCGGGAGCTATCGGCTTTGCGCTTTATCTCGACAGACTGGAAGAACTCTACAGCGATAAAGAAAATTACGATATCGACTGTCTGCTGCTTTATGATGATAAAACGGACCTGCTCGACGTTTTGAAAGAGACGGATAAATTGACGGCGGAGGGTATTTCCGTGAGCTGTCAGAAAAATATTCCCGAGAAATTAAGATATAAAACTGCGATCGACTTGAGAAAGGGGCGGGAGTGATGCTTAATATCGCTTTGCCGAAGGGCAGACTCGGTGAAAAGGTTTACGATATGTTTGAAAAAGCAGGCTACGAATGCCCTTCAATAAAGGAAAACAATCGGAAACTGATTTTTGAAAACCCGGAAAAAGAAGTGAGATATTTTTGGGTAAAACCGTCGGACGTGCCGATCTATGTGGAGCGCGGTGCCGCTGATATCGGCGTTGCAGGAAAGGATATTTTGCTTGAATATCAGCCGAGCGTGTATGAGCTGTTGGATTTGAATGTCGGGAAATGCAGGATGACGGTCGCGGGAAAGAAAGATTTCTTCGACGACGGCAAGAGAACGCTCAAGGTCGCGACGAAATTCACGAACATAGCTTCCGACTATTATGCGAAACTCGGCAGAGATATCGACATAATCAAACTTAACGGTTCGATTGAGCTCGCTCCGATTTTGAATCTTTCCGACGTTATAGTCGATATTGTTGAAACGGGAAATACTTTGGCTGAAAACGATCTGGAAGTCAAACAGACGATTTTGCCCATAAGCGCCCGTCTTATTTCGAACAAAGCGTCGTTCAAATTCAAGAGCGGCGAAATAGAAAAAATAGTCAGATCGATGAAGGAGCAAATAAAAGACCTATGATAAGGATTTTTAAATACGGTGAAGTTGCGAACGGCGAAATTTTCGCAAGAGACAACATACCGGTCAACGTCGAAGGTACGGTAAAAGAGATAATCGAAAACGTTAAAACGAACGGTGACAGAGCGCTCAGAGAATATTCCGAAAAATTTGACAAGGCGTATATTTCGGAGTTTGAAGTGAGCAAGGCGGAGATTGAGGAAGCGTCGAAGCTCGTAGATCCGGAGTTTATCGGAATACTCGAAGAAGCGGCGAGAAATATCCGCCGTTTCCACGAAAAACAAAAGAGAGACGGTTTTAGTATAAACGGCGAAGACGGGATCGTTATAGGTCAGAGGGTCATACCGATCGAAAAAGTCGGATTATACGTTCCGGGCGGTACGGCGGCTTATCCTTCGACCGTTTTAATGGATTCGATACCTGCGAAAATCGCAGGATGCGATCAGATTATCATGGTATCGCCGCCTATGGCGAACGGAAAAATAAATCCGGTCATACTTGCGGCGGCAAAAATCGCCGGAGTCGACAGGATATTCAAGGTGGGCGGCGCGCAGGCGATCGCGGCTCTTGCTTACGGGACCGAAAGTATCCCGAAGGTCGATAAAATAGTGGGACCGGGAAACGCTTTTGTCGCAGAAGCGAAAAAACAGGTTTTCGGCAAGGTATCGATAGATATGATAGCGGGACCGAGCGAGATACTTGTTGTCGCGGACGATACTAACGATCCGAAAATAATAGCCGCAGATATGCTTTCGCAGGCGGAGCACGACAAAAATGCAAGCGCGGTACTTGTAACGGATAACTTTGAGTTTGCGAAAAAGGTATCGGATGAGCTTGAAGTTCAGATACCTAAGCTGCCGAGAGCCGAAATAGCAAGAACTTCAATCGACAAAAACGGAAAGATTATCGTTGCGGAAAACGACTTGATAAAAGCAATAGAGATCGCCAATGAGATCGCTCCGGAGCATTTTGAGCTTTGTGTGGACGATCCGTTTGCTTATCTTGATAAGATCAAAAACGCGGGATCGGTTTTCTTGGGCAAAAACTGTCCGGAAAGTCTCGGGGATTATTTCGCGGGACCGAACCACACACTGCCGACGAGCGGAACGGCAAGATTTTCGTCTCCGCTGTCGGTTGACGATTTCGTGAAGAAATCTCAGTATACGTATTATTCAAAAGAAGCGCTTTGCAAGGTTGCAGAAAAAATTTCCTATTTTGCAAACAAGGAGGGATTGACCGCACACGGTATAAGCGCGACTGTGCGTCTTGAAGAAAAATGAGTAGATTTTTTACAAACAGACTGAGTAATTTGATCCCTTACGTTCCGGGGGAACAGCCGCAGGATAAAAAATATATCAAGCTGAACACTAACGAGTCGCCTTTTCCTCCGTCAGAGGAAGTTAAAAAAGCGGTGGCGGAGGAATCGGATAAGCTGCAGCTTTATTCGGATCCGGAGTGTGTTGAACTCAGAGCGCAGATGGCGAAAAATTACGGGCTCGGTGCCGATTCGATAGGTATGGTGAACGGTTCGGATGAAATTCTCAATTTTGCTTTTATGGCTTTTGCGGATGAGAGATCGCCGCTTGCTTTTCCGGATATCACCTATGGGTTTTATCCCGTTTTTGCAGAGCTTAATCATATTCCGTATTCGGAAATACCTCTTAAAAGTGATTTTTCGATTTGCGCGGACGATTATATAGGCATAAACCGTACTATAGTGATTGCGAATCCGAACGCGCCGACCGGAAAGTATCTTCCGCTTTCGGAAATCGAAAAAATACTTGCGTCAAACCCGCAAAATATTGTTATAATCGATGAAGCGTACATTGATTTCGGCGGTGAGAGCGCGGTAAAGCTTTTGCCGAAATATAAAAATCTTTTGGTTACGGGTACTTTTTCGAAATCCCGTTCGCTGGCCGGTGCGAGGCTCGGATTCGGGTTTGCGGACCCAGAGGTGATAAAGGATATCAACACGATAAGATACTCCACTAATCCTTATAACGTGAACCGGCTTACGTCGCGCGCGGGGATCGCGGCGCTTGAAAACGATGGATATTACAAAGATAAATGCAAAGAGATAGCAGAGAACCGCGACTGGACGGTGAAAGAAATTCAAAAACTCGGGTTTACGGTCGTTCCGTCTCTTGCGAATTTTATTCTTGCAAAATCCGACAGTATAGGCGGAGAAAAGCTTTATCTGACACTTAAAGAAAAAGGTGTTTTGATAAGGCATTTCGATAAAGAAAGGATCAGGGATTACAACAGGATCACAATAGGTACTAAAGAACAGATGAAAATTCTGATAGAAAAAATCAAAGAGATAACGGAGGAGATATAAATGAGAAAAGCAGAGATCGAACGCAAAACAAAAGAGACGGATATAAAGCTTTTGCTGAACGTTGACGGTACGGGAAAAAGCGAGATAAACAGCGGCTGCGGATTTCTCGACCATATGCTGACTCTTTTTTCGAAACACTCGAAATTTGATCTGGTGTTGAATTGCAAGGGCGATACGGATGTCGACTATCACCACACCGTCGAGGATATCGGAATAGCGCTCGGTAAAGCGTTTTCAACGGCAATAGGCGACAAAAAAGGTATCGAGCGTTACGGCGATACGATATTGCCGATGGATGAGGCTCTGATACTTTCCGCCGTTGATATAAGCGGAAGAGATCTTCTCGATTTTACGGCGGACATGCCTTCGGAAAGAGTCGGCGATTTTGATACCGAACTTTGCAGAGAATTTTGGTTCGGATTCGTTCGCGAAGCGAAGATAACTCTCCATATAATAATGCTGAGCGGGAACAATTCGCATCACATTATTGAGGGTATCTTCAAATCGGTCGCGAAAACGCTATGCAAAGCGGTCGCGATAGACGCGAGATTTGCGGACGAGCTCCCGTCGACAAAAGGTGTTCTCTGATGATAGCGATAGTTGATTACGGCGTCGGAAATCTGTTTTCTCTTGCCTCGTCTTTTAAAATGATAGGCGCAGACGTTACCGTTACGAGCAATAAGGACGAAATAAGAAATTGCAATAAAATAATTTTGCCGGGTGTCGGAGCATTCGGGGACGCCATAGAAAAGCTGAGAGCTGACGGACTTGACGAAACGATAATTTCCGAAGCGAAAAGCGGCAAGGATATTATGGGGATTTGTCTCGGTATGCAGATGCTTTTTGAAAAAAGTTTCGAGTACGGTGAATATAGAGGACTCGGACTTTTGAGCGGTGAGATTGTGCCGATGGAGGGAAAGATACCGGCGTCTCTCAAGATACCCCATATCGGCTGGAATGCGCTGCATTTCAAGAAAGAAAGCAGACTTTTGAAATATATAAAGGAAAACGACTGCGTTTATTTCGTACATTCTTATTATGCCGAAAACTGCCGGAGTTCTCTTGTCGCGACCGCGGAATACGGAAAAGAGATCACGGCGATAGTTCAAAACGGTAACGTTTTCGGATGTCAGTTTCATCCCGAAAAGAGCGGCAGCGTAGGACTTAATATTCTGAAAGCGTTTTGTGAGGAAGAAAAATGAAAATATTTCCGGCTATTGATTTATTTGAAAAAAAGGCCGTACGGCTTTATAAGGGCGACTACAAGATGATGACCGTTTACAGCGAAGATCCTCTTGAAGTTGCGATCGATTTTGAAAAATGCGGCGCTGAGTTTATACATATCGTTGACCTTGAGGGCGCAAAAGAAGGTAAGACGCCCAACGTTGACGTAGTTGCCGAAATTGTGAACAATACTAAACTTTTCACCGAAATCGGCGGCGGCATAAGAAATATGGAAACGGTTGAAAAGTATATAGAAATGGGAGTTTCGAGGGTGATACTCGGTACCGCGGCTGTTGAGGACCGCGATTTTCTGACGGCTGCCGTAAAGCGTTACGGTGAACGGATCGCTGTAGGAGCCGACGTCAGAGACGGTGTGGTTTCGGTCAAGGGCTGGACGGAAAGCTCGGGAATTTTGCTTGACAAATTTATGAGCGATATGGAAAGCATCGGCGTTAAAACCGTTATTTGCACGGATATTTCAAAAGACGGAGCCATGAGCGGCACGAATTTACGTCTCTATTCGGAGCTATCGAAAAAATTTGCGCTTGATATTACCGCTTCCGGCGGGATCTCGACGATCGAAGATATAAAAAAATTGAGAGATATGGATCTGTACGGCGCGATCATAGGGAAGGCTTATTATACCGGCGCTATTGATCTGAAGACGGCGATCAGGGTGGCAAGATGATAACGAAAAGAATTATTCCATGTTTGGACGTAAAAAACGGCAGAGTCGTAAAAGGTGTGAATTTTGAGGGGTTGAACGACGTTGCGTCACCCGTCGAGCTTGCAAAATATTATTCCGACAACGGAGCCGACGAACTTGTTTTTTATGACATTACGGCTTCTTTTGAGGGAAGAAAACTGTTTACGGATATTTTGACCGAGGTAGCTTCGAAAATTTTCATTCCGCTGACCGTCGGCGGAGGTATAAACACGGTCGAGGATTTTGACCGTGTACTTAAATGCGGAGCGGATAAGGTGAGCGTCAATTCCGGCGCGATAAAAGATCCGGGACTCATAGAAGAAGCCGCCAAAAAATACGGCAATCAATGCGTTGTGATCTCGGTAGACGCAAAACGGGTCGACGGAGTTTTTCGGGTGTTTTCGAAGGGCGGACGCGTGAATACCGGTATGGACGCGATCGAATGGATAAAATTTTGCGTCGATTCCGGCGCGGGCGAGGTAGTGCTCAATTCCATTGATACCGACGGCGTAAAAAAGGGATTTGACATAGAGATGCTGAGAAAAGTTTTGGAGGTCGTCAACGTTCCGGTTATCGCTTCGGGCGGAGCGGGAACGATCGGGGATTTTATTGAGCTTTTCAAAAAATTACCGACGGTAGATGCCGGACTGGCGGCTTCGATTTTCCATTTCGGCGAAGTAAAGATAAAAGATTTAAAGAACGAATTACATAAAAACGGGATAAATGTGAGGTTATGAAGATGGTTTGTATTGACGATTTAAAATTTGATGAAAAGGGACTTATTCCCGCGGTAGTGGTAGACGCGTTTTCAAAGGACGTTTTGACCGTCGCTTATATGAACAGGGAATCTCTTAAAATTTCGATGGAAAAAGGACTTACCTGTTTTTACAGCCGTTCGAGAAACGAACTTTGGCTCAAAGGCGAAACGAGCGGAAATTATCAGCATATCGTGAGCATAACGGCGGACTGCGATCTGGACGCGTTGGTCGTCGTTGTTGAAAAGGACGGACCCGCATGCCACAAAAACACCGACAGCTGCTTTACCAATGAAGTTTTCAGCAGCGAGGAACTGCATGAATTCAAGCTTAACGGACTTTACAAACTGCTTGAGGGAAGAAAAAAAGATATGCCGGAAGACTCGTATACGTCGTATCTTTTCAAAAAAGGCATAGATAAGATACTCAAAAAAGTCGGAGAGGAAAGCACTGAGGTCATTATCGCGGCGAAGGCGGACGATAAAAAAGAGACTGTTTACGAAATCGCGGATCTCGCTTATCACGTTATGGTGCTTATGGTAGAGATGGGGATTTCGATCGAAGACGTTCAGAAAGAACTCGCCTCAAGACATATTATCGACCACAAAGTAAAACAGGAGAAAATGACGAAATGAGCAGAAACAATATCCACACGCATACGATTTTTTGCGACGGAAAAGATACGCCGGAAGAGCTTGTTAAGTATGCGATCGAGTGCGGATGCAGAGCGATCGGATTTTCAGGACACAGTTTTACGGATATTCCCGACGTACACTCGTTTTGCATGACGAAAGAAGGTACAGAGGAATACAAACGTGAAATAAACCGCTTGAAGCTTTTATATAAAGATAAAATAAAAATTCTTCTGGGTGTCGAACAGGATTATTTTTCTGAGTGTGCGACCGATGATTACGAATATATCATAGGTTCGGTGCACTATATTCTCAAGGATGGACAGTATATTTCCGTCGATGAATCCGAAGAAGCCCAGAAAAACGCAGTCGATCAATATTACGGCGGCGATTATTATGCTTTTATCGAGGATTATTATTCGCTTGTCGGAAAAGTTTATGAAAAGACGAAATGCGATATTATCGGGCATTTTGATCTGGTAACGAAATTCAATGAGGATAACAGACTTTTTGATATCAGCGATCCGAGGTATATCGCGTCGGCGGACAAGGCGCTTGAAAAGCTGCTGTCGGAAAAAGTGGCGTTTGAAGTCAATTACGGAGCGATTGCGAGAGGATACAGAAAAACTCCGTATCCCGACGACAGGATACTCGGGAAAATCATCAAGGCGAATAAGCCGGTTATCTACACGTCTGACTGCCACAGCAAAGAGATGCTTTTGTTCGGAATACCAGAAAACGGATAATAAAAAAATTTTGGGAAATAAAACTGTTGACAAATCAGAAATGAAATGTTAGAATAACGGATATATTAGTTAAAAGCTGTGAAGATATTAAGCTTTGTTTCAGTGGCTTTTCAGAGAGCCGGCGTTTGGTGAAAGCCGGTATGTCCCGGACAAAGCGGTCTCGTATCTGAGCTGAAAGCCGGAACTAAAGTATGGCTTTTCGGGTGAGCCCGTAATTGCTCGGGGGCTTGTTAGAGTCCCGTAAGAGGTTGTCGTAACAAACAACAATGTGGGTGGTACCGTGGTTAAAGTTATTTAATCATCCCGCAAAAATCCATCAAGGGTTTTCGCGGGATTTTTTATTTTATCGGAGGTAAAACAATGAAACAGATCAAAGTAACAGATTATTCTTTAAGGGCGCTCAGTGAAAAAAGTTCGCTGCTTTTCAGGGAGAAGACCGCGATCGCGTCGAGTATTGATAATTTCGGAGCGGATGCGATAGAATTGCCGCCGATCAAGAATCCGAAGGAGGATGCGATAGTTTACAAGACGATCGCTTCATCGATAGAAAATTGCGAGATCTGTTTGCCGGTCGGATTTGACGAGAAAAAGATCGGGGAAGCATACAACTGTATAAAAGGTGCGAAGAAACCTTGTCTGCAGATAGAGGTACCGGTTTCGACCGTAACGATGGAATACGCTTATCATATAAAGGCGGAAAATATGCTGAAGAAAGTCGAAACGCTTTGCAAAACAGCGGCGTCGTTTTGCAAAAACGTAGAATTCGTAGCTCTTGATGCGACGAGAGCCGAGATCGATTATCTTGTGAAAATAATAAATACCGCCGCTGCGTCGGGAGCTGTCGCGGTGTGTATTTGCGACGACGCCGGAATGATGATGCCGAAGGATTTTGAAAAGATTATTAAGACGTTGAAAGAAAAATGCGGTATTCCGATTTTCGTGAAAGTTTCCGACGCGCTTAATCTGGCAAACGCCTCTGCGCTCTACGCGATAGAAGCGGGCGCGGACGGAATAAAATCTGCTATTTCGGGAAAAAACAACCTGAAAACGAGCGAGATAGCGGCCATACTGGATGCTGAAAAAGAGACGCTCGGAATAAGTTTTAATTTGAAGACGAGCGAGCTTAAAAGCGATATAAATGAACTCGAAAAATGGGTAATGCAGAACGGTGAGGACGAAAAACCGAATAACGATACGGCTGATATTATGCTTGACAGTGAGAGTACCGTTTCGGACGTTGAAAGGTTTGCGTCGTTGTTAGGATATGAACTTTCTCCGGAGGACAGCGGTAAGGTTTACAAAGCGCTTTCGGCGGTTTTTGAAAAAAAGACCGTTATAGGTGCGAAAGAGCTTGAAGCGATAATCGCGTCGGTCGCGAATTCAGCGCCGTCAACGTATCACCTCGACAGCTATAACATAACGAGCAGCAATATTTCGGCCTCAATGGCAAACGTCATACTTAAAAAAGGCGAAGAAAAGCTTGTCGGAATGGCGCTTGGAGACGGACCTATCGATGCGGCGTTTTTCGCAGTAGAGCAATGTATCGGTTACCACTACGAACTTGATTCTTTTGAAATACAAGCTGTAACAGAGGGAAAAGAGGCGCTCGGATCCACGATAGTAAAGCTTCGTTCGGAAGGAAAATTATATTCCGGTACCGGACTTTCGACTGATATCGTCGGCGCGAGTATAAGGGCTTATATAAACGCGCTCAATAAGATAGTTTACGAGGAGGGACTTGCTTGAAAATAGTATTTTCCACCAAAAACCATAATGAAAAATCGTTTTTGGATCTTTGCAAATTTGCAAGATTTTATGATTGTGACGGATTTGAAATATTTGATGCGAAAAAAGAGAGACGCGAACATACGGACAGTATTTTCAGAAGCAACGTTACGGCTGATTCAAAGAGAAAACTGCTCAACAGAAATTTGAGTATAGGGGCGATCTCTTTCCCGAGAGCGATCGAAGGCGGAGACGTCAGTGAAAACGATATTCTGGAATACGTTGAGATGGCGCAGATCGCGGGCGTTTCGAAGATAACGTTTTTCATAAAAGAAGAACCGAACGTCGGCGACCTCTCTGCAAAACTGTCGAAAGCACTTAAAAAGGCGGAGGACTACGATATCGAGCTTTTGCTTGAAACGTCTTTTTACCTTGCAAACACAAAAAATATCTTAAAAATTATAAGCAGTGTTTCGAGTACGAGCCTCGGCGTCTCATGGAATATAAGAGATACCTACTTTTTCGGAAAAGAAACAGCAGAGCAAACGATTGAAACGCTCGGAGCGTATATAAAATACGTTCGATTGGGCGACAGATGCGGCGATACCAACGTTTTGATAGGAGAGGGAGAACTTCCCGTCGACGAATTTATCGATGCGCTGTCATCTCTTAATTACGATTCTTACGTTTGCGCGGAATGGAACGACGAAATAAATGACGCCGATATCGTTTTAACGCATTTTGTAAGTTTTATTTCCGCTAAGAATTCGAAAGCTGAAAAAACAAAAAAAATATATTACAACAGAGACAAAAGCGGGACTTTTCCATACAAAAGGTATGACGTTGTCGACAAAACGTTTTCACAGGTACTCGACGATATGGTAGCCTATTATCCCGACCACTATGCGTTCAAATATACGACGCTCGATTACACGAGAACTTACAGTCAGTTCAGACGCGACGTAGATACCGTTGCGGCGGCGCTTATATCTTTGGGAGTGAAGCCGGGCCACCACGTCGCCGTTTGGGCAACGAACGTTCCGCAGTGGTTTTTGACGTTTTGGGCAGCGACAAAAATAGGCGCGGTCCTGGTTACGGTAAATACCGCTTATAAAATCCACGAGATCGAATATATTTTGCGCCAGTCTGATACTCATACTCTTGTTATGATAGAGGGATATAAGGATATAAATTACGGAGAAATTATTTCGGAGCTTTGTCCCGAACTGAAAACACTGAAACACGGTGAACATCTCTACAGCAAGAATCTTCCGTTTCTTAAAAATGTTATCACGGTCGGTTTTGATATGGACGGTTGTCTCAACTGGAATAAGATGCTTTTGAGAGCAAAATCCGTTCCGAAAGCCGAGGTTTACCGCAGAGCCGCACTGGTACAGCCTGACGACGTTGCGAATATGCAGTATACTTCGGGAACGACAGGTTTTCCGAAAGGCGTTATGCTGACTCACCGCAATATAGTCAACAACGGAAAAATAATCGGTGACAGAATGGATCTGTCGACCGCCGACCGTATGATGATACAGGTGCCGATGTTCCA
>JAGAEK010000091.1 GCA_017828835.1 Oscillospiraceae bacterium
CTTTTTTCAGTCCATCAGAACAGACGCTGGGATCAGGATTACCGGATAGTAAAAAAAGCGTACGAGGAAGGAATGGTCGGAAAGCCTTTTTCGATAGAATCCCGCGTACACGGTCCGGGCGGAATGGTCCACGGATGGCGTGAATTCAAGGTCGCCGGCGGCGGAATGGTCTACGACTGGGGCGTTCATCTTATAGATCAGATGCTTGATATGATCCCGTCTAAGGTCGTATCTGTATACGCTAATCTGCACACTGTCCGTACGGTCGAATGCGACGACTATTTCAAGCTCGTATTCAGATTTGAAAACGGCATCACCGCACAAGTCGAGGTCGGCACGTTCAACCTTGTGCCGCTGCCGCGCTGGTCCGTCTGCGGCGACGGCGGCGCGCTCGTGGTAAACGATTGGGAATGTCACGGCAAAATAATCCACACAAAAGACACCGTTATGAACTGGGAGCCGATCGTGGTGCAGACTAAAGCCGGTCCGACAAGGACGATGGCTCCGCGCCCCGCTGACACGCTCGAAGAGCTTCCGCTTCCCGAGGTACACACGTCATGGAGCAGCTATTACAGGAACATAATGGACACGCTCGACGGAAAGGCGGAGTTGATCGTAACTATACCGTCCGTCCGCAGAGTGCTTAAAGTCATTGAAGCGTGCTTTGAATCGGACAGACGCGGCGAAGGCGTAAAGACCGATATCTGAGTGATGATGTTGTTTTAGGAGTCCCGAAGGTCACGCTCGGAAAAAGTTTATCTTGACTGGAGAAACATAGATACATCACACATGTCCGAATGGAGGTATAAATATGGAGATCAAAGCGGTAAAATTCAGAAAAGACGGGTTTTACACACAGCCCTTCATCTTCGGCGGTGAAGACGGCGCAGAAAAATACGATAAGAATATTCGCTATCGCGGCAGCTTGCAGAATTATCTCATAGATACGGGCGACGAGGTCATCCTCGTTGACACGGGGCTTCCCGCAGGTACGCCGGAAGAAGCGCCGGACGAAAACAGCCCTATCTTTACAGGAAAAGATATCTGCAGTTATATGGAAGCGTTCGCTGCGCTCGGATATAAGCCGGAGCAGGTCACGAAGATACTGCTGACACATAAGCACGCCGACCATTCCGGAGAACTTAGATCCTTTCCGAATGCAAAGGTTTACGTCGGCGCGGAGGAAACGTCCGCCGCGGAACTGCAGGGGCTCGATAATATTGTGCCTGTCGAATATACGGATGGCGCGTATTATAACTTTCCGGAGAGTCAAAAGATAGCGGATGGGGTTTATTTCATTAGAGCCAAAGGTCACACAAACGGCAACAGCATCGTGATCGTAGAAAACGACGGCTTGTTCTATATGCTCCACGGAGATATCACCTACATGGACGAGGCGCTGTATGAGAACAAACTCTCGGTGGTGTTCGAGGATCTTCCCGCGGCTCGCGAGACGCTTGACCGCGTTCGTGAGTTCGTTCGCAACCACCCGACGGTCTACTGCGGTACGCATACGCCTCAAGGGTATGAAAATCTGGAGGCAAAGCGCGTGATCGATCTTGATAATCCGGTCCCGACCGTCCTTGCGGAGGTCGACTTCAGTGCCCGGAAAGCAAGCGGAAAATACGTCTGCTCGATTTGCGGTTACGTTTACGATCCCTCAGAGCACGACGGCGTCGCGTTTGAAGACCTGCCTGACGATTGGAAGTGCCCGAGATGCAAACAACCAAAGGAGAAATTCAACAAAGCTTGATACAATGCAGGGAGAACTCGGCAAATTTCCGTTTGTCGGGATAAATGAGTTGATACTTTGGACTATTGTGTCCGTTAATCACAAAACAGGCGGTAAACCTTAACGATTTACCGCCTGTTTTCTTATATATAAGGTGTTAAATTGACGTTTCGGACCGTTTTTTCAAAAAACGGAAAACGGCGGAATTGAACTCGCGAGGGTTGTCGTAGGCGATGAAATGTCCGCCGCGGATCGTTTTATATTCGGCGTTCGGGATACTTCTGTATATCAATCGCGAATGGGAATACTTGATGATATCGCGGCTGCCGACAATGACGAGGGTAGGAACTGAGATCGAGTTTAATTCCGAGGCGGGGATATAAGGTTCGTTTACCATAAGTCCGAGCATTTCGGAATTTTTGGCGGCGTTTTCGGAAAAATTCGCAAAGAGGGAAGATACGGCGTAGCCGATTTTGATAGGGATCTGAACGAACGGCTTTACGCCGGAAGGATCGATATTTGCACCGTTCAGGATCAGACGAATTACCTTTGAAGGATAGCGAAGGGCAAAAGTAACGGCGATATTACCGCCGTCCGAAAAGCCGAGGATGTTAGCGGAGGGTATGTCGAGCGAATCAAGAAAAGACGACAGATCGTCGGCAAATCTTGAAATCGAAAAATTCGCATATCCGCGGGGAGAGGAGCCGTGTCCGCGGGTATCGGGAGCGATCACTCTGAAATATTTCGAGAAAAAATTGATTTGGTGGATGAAATAAGTTGAACTCTCGTTGTTGCCGTGCAGCAAGACGAGAGGTTCACCGACGCCTTTTTCAATATAATTCAATTGTATTTCCATTTTGTTTTTCCTCCGGATCACGGAAATTTATGACTACTTCGCCGGTTTCGGACGCAGAGATACGTTCTATCAGTTCTGACATTTGAGAATTTGAGATATCCAGGCTGAGAAATTTATCGATCTCGGCGTCGGAGTTTTTAAGGATACCGTCCTGCGTTGACGTTTGGAGTTTGAGACTTTCATCGAGAGAAGTTATCCTTGCTTTGAATTCGTCGAACGAGATAAATCCGTTTTCATACATATCTTTTATACGGTTTCTTTTGCTTTCTGCTGATTTTACATAAGAGATCGGATCGGCGGTACAGTTATTTTTAAAATAATTCAAGTAGGTTGATTTTAATTCGTTTTTGAAATCGGAAACGTTTCCGATACGTGAAAAAATATGTTGTTTTAAAGCGTTGTTGAGATCATCTTCTCTTATGATCAGCATATTACGGCAACCGTGGCGGTCGCGGCCGGAGCATCTCCAGGAAATTTTATTATTGCCGTATTTTCTCGCAATAAACGAGCGGCCGCATGAAGTACATTTTATCAGGCAACTATATAAATTTTTTGAACTTTTGCGAGTAATACGTGAACAAAAATCCTCGTGTCTTGCATTCATTATCCGGTTTGCGGTCAGAAAATCTTCGCGGCTTATGATCGCAAACGAGGGGCGGACGTGGTGAAAATGTTCAGATTCGGGAAGAGCTCTTCTGTATCCGGACAAAAAATCGGTGACCTCATAACGGTGATTTACGAGTTCGCCGGAATATAAAGGATTTGCCAGTATTCTTTTGACCGTTTTTGCATTCCAGAGACGACCCGATTTTGTGGGGATACTTTTCCCGTTTAAAATATCCGCGATCTTTCTCATACCGAATCCGTTTGCAAGGTAAAGGGAAAAGATCGTTTTCACTGTTTCTGCTTCCCGCGGATTTATTGACAGGGTGAACCGATCTATACGGTCGTATCCGTATATGACGTTCGGGACTCTGCCTTTTTGAGCGGATATAGTTTTCCCGAATTTCACTCTTTTCGAGAGATTTGAGCTTTCTTCCTGAGCGAGCGCACCGAAGACCGTCAAAATGAATTCGGAATTACCGAGAACTGTCTGATTTCCGGAAAGAAACCTCACGTCCACGCCGATTGATTTCAAAAATCTCACGGAATTCAAAAAATCGACGGTATTTCTTGCGAATCGCGAAGCGTCTTTAACGACGACAAGTTCAAAAAAGCCTTTTTTCGCGTCTTCGAGCATCTTCAAAAATTGCAAGCGTTTTTTCAGCTGCCGTCCGGAAATACCTTCGTCAGCGTAAATCGCAAACAGTTCGAAACCTTCGCGTTCGGCGTAGCTTTTAAAAAACACTTTCTGATTTTCGAGAGAATCGAGTTGACTTTCCTTGTCGGTCGACACTCGGCAATAAGCTGCAATTTTCATTATATCACGCTTTGTTTGGATTTTTCATAGACGTCTTGATTGCGTTTTTAACGAATAGAGCGAAAATCTGCCAAGACCGGCGGACAAGCGTCGGTTAAATTTTATTGTTTCGGGCTTTAAGTCCCAGTAAAAATATTTTTTTCAAGAGATCAAGAAACTGTTTTTGATCGTTTTTATCGTTTATTTTTATGACTGCGTTGAGTTTGTTTTTTTTATCTGCCGCAATTATCACTCCAAAAATTCAGGTAGTAATAGAATAGTATGAAAGCGGAGTGTTGATTATAACAAAATCAAGAAAAAGATTCTGTACCGGTAACGTCGCGTATGTTGACGAAAATGTCGGGGAAATAAGAGACGACACAGGAAAAGACGGAGTCGACGATGTCTTTAACAGCCGCGTTGCTTTCTAAAAGTAAGCAATCGTTTTCGTTTGAAAGATACCCGTATTCGAGTATGGCGGAGATAAATTCGGATGAAGAGGTACGCGTGAACGCTCCCTGGATTATACCGTTATTCTCGACGCCTAAAGATTCGGCTGCCGAAGCGGAAAGTTTTGAAGCGAACAGTTTTGATATCGGCGACGTGTATTTTACCGAAACGCCGCTGAGAGAAGGATCGGAGGAGTAATTGGCTTTAAGAGAGATAAAGAAGTGAGGTTTGTCGGAGAGGGTATTATTGCTGAGTTCGGTCATAAAAGTCGGATCCGACTTATCAACGAGCAAAACCTCGGCACCTTGCTGTAAAAGCTTATCTGCCAAAGAATTTGCGATCATGTTGCTGATTTTGCTTTCCGAAATACCGTTAACGCCTATTATATCCGCGGATGAGGTCCCGCCGTTGGGGTCGATCACGACGACGATGGGAGAAGATTCGTAGATAGGCGGGTTCGGACAGAGGATAACAAGGTTGCCCGAATCGTCATAAGAAGAGGATATACCCAATAGTCCGTTTGCATTTATAAGAGAAAGAGTGAGGGTCGAATTTTCCAGGTGGGCGTTTGAGAAAAGGGGATTTTTGGTGAGCGGTAAATTAACGACGGAAGAGGAGGACAAATAATTGAAATTTACCGACAGCGTGTTTTTCGCAATAGTGATGGTATAAGGGATTTTCTGCGAGCAGCCTATTATAACGGAGGTAAACTGATTGTCGCTGCTCACGGTCAAAGAAGAAATTTCGGCGGCTAAAGGAATTTCGGAAGAAACCTTTTTGACGTCTTTGGTTTTGATAAGTCTGCCGGATGAGAGCAGATAGTACGAATAAGATTCTGAAGCAAAACCGTAAGTAATTTCGTCTCCGACTATGTAGTCGCGCATACCTTTCGCAACGGAGAAGTATGAGAGCGACGCTTCGTTGCCGAGTTTATTTGCGGAAAACGTTTTCGCATGATCCGAAACGACTTCGACCATTACGGCGTCCGCAAGGTTTTCAGGCATTGAAGGAGTCGGGTTGACCGTTACCGTCGGGCCTTCTATTATTTCAGATTTTCCGTCGCAGTTTGCGAAGAATACTATTTTCCCGTAGGATTTTGCCTCTTCGGAGGATTTCGGCGCGGTAAAGACGCCGGTATATCTGATATAATCTGAAGAAACGTCCGAATAGTCGTCATCGGGAGCGGGGAAAAGCGATATTCTGTTTCCGGCAAAAGCCGCGGTTACGTAAGCGCCTGAAAACGCCCATACGTCAACGGAAAATTCCGTGTTGCCGTTGATGAAAACGTCGGACGTCGGCGAAGTTTGTTTTAATATGAGCAGGTTGCGGGTGATGGTATATACGAAAGTTTGATTTTTGTGTACGAACGTGAAGATATTGTCTCCGTCTTTGAGTGAGACTGTATATGAGAAGGAGCCTGTTGAAGATCTTGAGAGTTTTTTGCCGTTTACAGTCAGCGAATAATTGGGATCCGAGGTACCGACGAAAGTGAAGGAGGCGTTTTCGGTTTGGATTGACAATTCGGACGGAGAAGACATCTGAAGCATTGGACCGAGATCCGGTTCTTTGCCGTTATAATACGTGATTACGGCGGAAGCGGAGCCGTTTGTATCTGCAAAAAATCCTGCGTAAGAATTAAAGATACTGTTCATTTTTCCGGTGACGTTTTTGATTTCTTTTATTTGATTCAACAATTCGTCAGGTTCGAGCCAGCCTTCATAAGCGGAGGTACAGACCTTGTCGGAAGACAGTATCGGGTACATTTTTATTTTATTGGCGTCTGCGAGTGAGTTCCACCAACCGAAAACGTTGGCGAAAGGAATTTGAGAATCGGTGAGAGAGCCGTAGCAATCCACGGCGATGAAATCGAAGAATTTTGATTTAATATAGCTTCTGACGTCGCAGTATTTCGAATAAAGCGAGGTGAATTCGGCAAAGGTATCGGAACCGTTTGAATTATCGGCGACGTTCGCCCATACCGGCGACGCAAGTAAGCCGATATTTATTTGCGGGTTTGAAGAGGAGACGGTATTGCACGCGGTTTTTATTATTGCCAAAGAGGTTTCATAAAGATAATTTTCATATCCCATACCGGCACCGAAATCCGAATAAGAGGAATATCCGTTATTGACGGCGGGAGAATAATATCCGTCCAAAATTATTCCGGTTATACGGTAATTTGATGAAAATTCGGCGAGATGTAAGGATAAAGATTCAAGAGAAGAGATACTAAAGGAGGGAAGATCCGGAGAAAGGTCGTAAACAGCGTATACGAACATATTTTCATCGGTAGCCTTTTTGATTATATACTGCATGATATCGAACTCGTCGAATAAAGTTGAGAAATAGGACGAGGTATAAATAACGGAATTGTTCAGACGGGTATCGACAATTATAGTGTTAAAGTTTTCTTTTGCTGTCTCGATTACGGAATCGATTTCGGCGCGGACAGAGTCTTCGGTAATAATATCAGTGAGAAAATCTATTCCCGGAGTCAAAGTGATACCGCGGAGTTCTTTCGGAATTGAATATTTATGATAAGATGGGTAAGGATTCGAAGAGGACTGAGAACTGCTTTGATATGAAGATTCCGGAAGAGAGTATGCGGAACTTTCGGAAGGAGATTCGGAGGACTCCTCTTCCGAACTTTCGAGCTCTGTGATCTCTGAGCTGGAAGTATAGTCCGGGGAAGACGATGAAGGCTCCGGAGCCGGACGATGTGAAAGCATAGAGATCACGGCGCATATTATTATAATGATCGCAAGGGAGCAAACGGTAATTATTGCAAAAAGTTTTTTGTTTTTCAAGATATCCAAAACCGATATCTCCTTTCCGTAATTAAAATCTATGTTTATTCAAAAGATTTTTTTATATTGTCCAATTCGTTGGCAACAGCCTGAAGCTTGTCTGAGGCGGGTAAAAACAGGGAGTTATATCTGAAAATTATAAATCCGTCGCAAAAGTCGAAATTATCTGTTATTATCATTTGTTTAAAAAGGATATCGTTATTTTCGAGCCATTCGTTTTTACCGTTTCCGGCATATTTATCCTCGGTACCGATTTTATAGGCGGCAAGTCCTGCGTAAAGAGAGATACCGTCGACGGTTATCATGTCGGAGAATTTTTTCAAGGTAGCAGCGAACGGTTTTGAGGAGTGGTTGATACCGAAATAAATCTGAGGGGCGATATAATCGACGTAACCGCTGTGAGAAAGGATAAAAGGAACGTCGATATATTGCCGGTTATAATTGTTAAAAGAATTTCCCTGAGGACTTATCCCGAAGAGTACGTCAGGGTCGATCGATTTTATTGCAGAATAAACTTCTTTTATAAAAATGTTTATATTTTCCCTGCGCCAGTCGGAAATAGAAAGGGGAGCAGACGAAACAGAGGAGAGATATTCCGAATAAAAACCGTCGTCGAAACTTTCGTCGGGGTCCGGATAGAAATAATCGTCGAAATGTATACCGTCCACGTCGTAATTTGTAATAATTTCCGTTATTCCGTCGATGATAAGAGTGCGGACGTCCCGACTTGCGGGATTATAAAATATACTGTCCGCAAGTACGACGACGTTTTCTCCGTTGCCGAGCCATTTTAAAGCGGGATTGGTATCGCAAAGCCGAGAGATATCCGGGGTGTTTGAAACCCGGAACGGATTTATCCAGGCGTGTATACTCATGTTTCTTTCGTGTGCGGCAAAAACCATTATAGCGAGCGGGTCAAATTGAGGATCGGTTCCCTGGACGCCGGAAATTATCTCCGACCACGGAAATATTTTTGAAGGGTAAAGAGCGTCTGAAAAAGGTCTGACCTGAACGATAACGGTATTACATCCGATCGAGAGGCAGTTGTCAAATGCGGTGTTTATCTGCGCTTTGAATTCGGTTTCGGACTTATTTTTCAAAAGGGAGTTAAAATCGAGATAAGAAAACCACATTGCGCGCATTTTCACGGTTTCGGAGCGGGCTGATGTAATATTAACATTGTCAATGTTAATACCTTTACGGCTATAAAACACAGAACCGGCACCGAGATCCGAGCATCCGCAAAACAAAGACAGGATGATAAAAAAACAAACTATTATTGAAATAAAACGCATAAAGCGCTCCTTGAAATAAACGAATATATAGGTTTCAAAGCAAATCCGGAGACGGTCGAAAGCGTTCTATTGCAAATACGAACGCCGATCCGGGATGGTTTATATATCTGTAATATATCACGTTGAAAATATATTTATCGAGCGAGGAGAGGTAATCGAACAACATTTCGCCTTCGAGCCGACCTTCCTCGTGGCCGGGATAAACGGCGACGGTCAGAACGGCTCCGACCTTGAGCATATTGAGAGCGATCTTGACCGCGGCGAAGGTGGAAGGGCGTTTAGTGGTTATTGATTTGTCGCTTTTCGGAAGGTATCCGAGGTTGAACATTCCGCCGTCGATTTTACCGATCGAATATTTATCGGCGTTGGCGTGGCTGTCGAGGATCAGGGAACAATTGGAAATACTGTTCTGATCCAAAAGCTTTTGAGTCGCGTCAAGAGCGGCGGGCTGTATGTCGAAGGAATAGACGCGGCCGTTCGGTGCGAGTTTGCATAAAAACAGCGTGTCGTTTCCGCCGCCCATAGTAAAATCGACGTAGATACCGTCGGCTTTTCCGCATTCTTCAAGTATTCTGTGGGTAAATTCGGTAATACGCTCCATAAGTTTATACGTCTTTCAAAAAATTATTCAAGAGCAACGATCTTTTCATATACCGCGTAATATGAAGGGGAGATAACTTTGTCTTTGTGGTATCTCCCGAAATACCAGCGTTTGAAGGTACAGTTTTTTGAAATAGTCTCGAAAAGAGAATGGAATCTGTCGGAGTTAGGGCTTTCGTTCA
>JAGAEK010000092.1 GCA_017828835.1 Oscillospiraceae bacterium
CCGAAAAATTCGTGGCTTTTACTATAAACGATAGGTAACAATAACCCCCTTTTTTCTGCCGCCGGCTTCCGGCCGCTGTCGGGCGCTCCCGACAAAAAAAGCACGCTCCTCGCGGAGCGCGCTCTTTTAAATATTCAGTTTATTTCAGCCCGGAATTAAAGTCCCTGTAATTCAAGGATATCCTGCTGAACTTCGTCCATACCCTTAACCCATGCGTCCTGAGATTTAGCAAGAACAGAAGACGGTTTAGCAACTGTTGCATTGTTTCTGAGGAAGCTTCCGCACGGGAAGTACTTCGTGAACTGGAAGATGTAACCGAAGTCAGAGTAAACAACTTCACCCATGAGGTCGATCATATCAGCTGCGCCCTGGTCTCTGGAGTACATGTACTTAAGAGCTTCGTCGTAATATATCGGACGAACGTCCCAGTAGCTGCCTGCAGCCATGAGTTCGAGTGTAGCTGCAACTGCGCCGATGTGTGTTGAGTATGCGTTGATACCGTAGAGCTGAACGCCGTCATGAACGGAAGAACGGTACTGAGCCTGTTCTTTTGTGAGCTTCGGGCAGGGAAGGATGTAGTAGTCATGTTCCATGTCGCCGAGGTAAAGTTCAGCCTGGTTAAGACGACCGAGAACGAATCCTGCAAGGTCGGATGCCAGAGATGTCATCGCGCTGACGTAGTTACCGCCTGTGCTGCGGACTGCGCCGTTGTTGAGGACTGATCTGAATGTGCTCATCCATGTGAGGAGTCTGTCGTTGGCATTCGTGAATTCGAATTCCATTGTTCCGTCGTCATTTCTTGTAGACCAGTTAACGCCTGCAGCAAGTGCAAGACCGTTGGTGTTATCCCATACCGGGAATACGCCGCCGCACTGGTCGTCTTCTGTGACTGCGTCATCGCCGTCAAGGTTCTCAAATGATTTGAGAGTCATCTGGTTGAGCGTGTCGTAATCCCATTTGCCTTCTTTTACGATGGAGTAGATGCTTCCGAATTCGGCTTCAAGATACTTCTCGTAAATGTAAGCGTTAACGAACGTGCAGTAGTAAGAACATGTGTAACGGAGGCAGAGGTCACCGGTAAGCCAGTAAATAGAATCGCCGCATCTCATAGCTTCGATGTAGTAGGTTGACCAGTAAGGAGCGTTGAAGTCGATGTAGTCGATCTTTTCTGTTCCGTCATAGAGCTGTGTAAGGTCTGCAAGGTTTCCTTCAAGACACATAACTACGTCGTCGTACTGACGGCCGCAGATTACGTCATAGTCGGAGTCCTGGTTTGCAAGCGAGGTATTAACTTCTGAAGAACGAATGTTACCTGTGCCGTACCATTCAACTGTCAGAGTAACGCCAAGCCGTTCCTCGATTGTTCTGTTTCTTTCAAATATTACTCTGTCTACCTTGTTGGTGGTGTCGGGGTCGTCTGATTCGATAGAACGAAGGTGGAAGCCGTCGCTGTCAGTTTCGGAAATCGCAAACGTGATTTCTTCATCGTCGAACTTGAGTCCTTCCGGGACCTTGGTCTTTCTTGCATCGACCGTGCCCTCGCCGTTTTCGCCTGCTTTTGTTGTGACATCGGGTTTTTTGTTTGTGTCAGCGCAGGCGGCAAGAGTAAGAACAGTAGCAATTATCATGATCAGAGAACCGACAATCGCGAGTATTCTTCTTTTCATTATTTTTCCTCCCAGAAAAAATATTTTTATACGTAGCGATTATATCACATTTTGTTTTTCTTGTCAACAGCGTTGACGCATTTATCTTTATCGCACTCTATTAAAAAAAACAATGTCGTCTTTGTGTGTTTTGCACAAATTTTAACGGATTCACCTGATTTTCGGTTGACTTTGCCGTTTTAGGTGCTATAATTATTTCACTTTCAGAGGAATCAGGTCAAATGCCTGAGCGAGCCCGTCACCGTAGGACATTATACTTCATTTCTGCTTCGTCTGCCGCAGACGAGGGACGTGCCATTGGGAAACCGAGAAGGTGATTTGAAGTTGTCGAGCCGGGATATTCTGTCAGTAAAAATCGCGGGGCGCAAAATCTGCGGCAGCCGGATTGCCCTTCGTAAATCAAAATAATCTTTTATAAGGAGAAAAGAAATGAAAAAAATCAGTTTTATCAGAATCATCTCTTTCATTCTCTGCGTTGTACTGCTTGCGGCAGCGGTTCTCTGCGCGTCAGGATGCAAGAAAAAAGATCAGCCCAAGAATGACGACGAAGGCAATAATAATCAGTCAGACGTTATCGTTCTCGGCGAAGGCGCAACGAAGTTCACCTTCAAGTATACCGACGCTGACGGTAATACAAAGACTTATGAGATTAACACCGACGAAACGACCGTCGGCGCCGCTCTCCTGAAAGTCAACCTCATCGCCGGCGATACCTCCGATTTCGGTCTCTACGTTAAGACCGTTGACGGAAAAACCTATGACTATAATACCGACGGCAAATACTGGGCGTTCTATATCAACGGAACTTACGCTTCCACAGGCGTTGACTCTACCAATATTACCGCAGGCGAAGTTTACGAGTTCAAGGCTGAATAATGAAGCTTAATGTCAAAGAAATCGCTCTTTTCGGTATGTTGGGCGCTCTGACCTTCGCTCTGACGTTTGCGATGAAGGGCCTTCCGAATATTGAGCCGGTTTCGATGTTCATTATTGCCATGACGGTGGTATTCAGATTCAAGGCGTTGTATCCGATCTACGTATACGTTATGCTCGAGGGTATCTATATGGGCTTCAGCCTTTGGTGGGTCCCCTATCTATGGATGTGGGCTATCCTCTGGGGCGTTGTTATGCTCCTTCCCAAAAAAATGCCTGTCTGGCTTGCGCCGATCGTTTACTGTATCGTTTCCGGCCTTTTCGGGCTGAGTTTCGGTACGTTATGGGCGCCTTTTCAGATGGTCGTCTTCAAACTCGGGATCGACGGCGCGATCAAGTGGATCATCGCCGGTTTTCCGTGGGATATTGCTCACGCCATAGGAAACGTCTGCATTGCAGTTCTTACGTTACCTCTGATACTTATCCTTGAAAAAGCAAAGAAAATCATTTCAAAGTAAAAGAGCCGTCTGAAAACAGACCGGCAAAACGAAAAGAACGGCCGCACCGGGTATTATACCCGTGCGGCTGTTTTTATCTATTGTTTTCAGCAGATATTTGCCGAACCGCCTTTGGAAAGAAGCTGCGCGACCTTTACTCCGTCGATATTCTGCACCGCCTTGCTTTCGTTAACCGCAATATATGCGGCTACTCCCGCCGCCTCTCCGATCTGGTTGAGATTGACCATGACTCGCAGCGCGCCGAATGCTTCCTGAGTCGCGTTTATCATTCTGCCCGCGGCAATGAGATTCTCGTATTTCTCCTGAACGAGGACGCCGAACGGCAGGGAATAATACGTCGGCATCTCTCCGTCGCAGGAAAGCCCCATATCCCGCCGCCAGTTTGTGACCGTACGGCTTCCGTCTGCGCCTTCCGTTATGCACTCGCCGTTAAGGCGCATGAACTGTATTCCGGTATCCGCCTGATGGACGTCGATGTCGTAAGTTCCGTTGAGGATAACGTCGCCGTATCTCTTTCCCATAAGCATATCCATATGATCCGCGCGCTGTTTCGTCCTGAAGTGATAGCTATCGCGGATGCCTATATAAGAACACACGTTGACCAGAGCGTAAACTTCATCGGGATTCCCGTATTTTCTCATCATCCGGATGACTTTTCTCATCTTTTCGCGGCCGATGATCTCCGCCTCGGTCAGTTCGTCCGCGTGCGCGCAGTTGAGACCGAAAACGTGAGTGTCTGCGCGGAAGTGGATATTGTTCAGTCCCGGGATGAAATTATCCCACCCCCAGTCGGGCTCCAGCCCGAACTCTTTTCCGTAACGCCGGATCATTGCCGGAACGATGTCGTCGTTCGGTCTGAGTCCGTATTCGCGTTTGCGCGCTTCGTCCCTTGTCCCCTGCATCATAAAGACCGCGGAAGGCGGTTGAACGTTCGGGTTGAGGTAGGATTCTATCCCGAGATCCCGGCAAAGATCGCCGTCGCCCGTCGCGTCAATGAAGAACCCTGCCTTGATTGCGCCTCTTCCGTCCTTGTTTTCAACGAATACCGTTGTGATCCTGCCGCCTTCGCAGGCAATGCCTGCGTACAGGGTGTGAAGATATATCCTGACTCCCGCTTCTTTCAGCAGAGCGTCGAGTTCTATTTTGAGTTCGTTCGGGTTAAAGAAGTTTGACAGGTCGGGGCCCTGACTGCGGTCGGTTTCCGGTAATCTGCTGAGGACCTCCTCTGACAGCCCGGCAATGATCTGCTTTTTTCCGCTCAGGTCGTAGAACGAATGCCACACGCTGACGAGTCCGTTCGTGGCAACGCCGCCGAAACTGTTCTGACATTCGATTATGACGACCTTCGCTCCCAGACGCGCCGCGCGGACTGCGGCAAATACCCCGGTAGCCGACCCTCCGACTACGCAGACGTCCGCCTCGCAGATGACGGGAATCCGTCTTTCCGGTTCGATCACGTAGGAACTTGCTACTTTCTCTCTCATATTATCCTCCGTTTCCGCATGTTTGATATGATTCTATCATAGAGGATATTTTCCTGTCAAGTGCCTCCCGCCCGGGCAGGGAATACAAACGGCGTTTATGTTTGAAAATATATAAAAATATACCCTCCGGACTCTTGATTATTAACGGCGAAGTGATATAATTCGCATTAGAGATTTACGAGGTTTGATTATGAAGAGAGATCTGACGACAGGCAACGTTTACAAACAGATATTAACTTTTACCGTTCCGATCATGCTCGGGCAACTTCTTTCGCTCGGGTTCAGCATGGTCGATACCGTCATGGTCGGAAGAATGGTTTCTTCAGACGCCTTGTC
>JAGAEK010000011.1 GCA_017828835.1 Oscillospiraceae bacterium
AATCAAAAAAATGCGATGTTATAATATAGAAGTCAAAGAGTTTTTCGGAGGATGCTTATGAATTGGACGGAAGTTGTGATCTATACGTCGAGCGAAGGTATCGAGAGCGTTACAGGCAATCTGTTGAATCTCGGTATAAACGGATTTATTATAGAAGATGCTAAGGATTTTGAGGATTTTTTGAAAGGCGGAGAGGGAAATTGGGATTATATCGACGATCCGCTGATACTTTTGAAGGAAAAAGAAACCCGTGTAAAGGCATATCTTGCGGATAACGAGCAGGGTGCCGAAACGCTGACCGAAATCAGACGGTGTATCGCCGGGCTGAAAAAATACGACGGTGAAAAAAAGTTCGGCAGACTTGAAATCGAAGTGAACGGTGTCAAGGACGAGGATTGGGAGAACAACTGGAAAAAATATTTCAAACCGTTCAAGATAGGTGAAAAACTGATCATAAAGCCGTCCTGGGAGGAATTTGAGAACGACGGTTCGAGAAAAATATTGGAGATAGATCCGTCGTCGTCTTTCGGGACGGGTAATCATGAAACGACACGGCTTTGTCTTGAGACGCTTGAGAGGGTAATAAAAAGCGGAGACGAGGTCATAGACGTCGGATGCGGGAGCGGTATACTCGGTATCGCTGCGCTGCTTTTGGGAGCAGGATTCGTTACCGGGATCGATATAGATTTGAACTCCACGCGCGTTGCTGAGGAAAATTTCTCGAAAAATTCTATAGGTGATGACAGACACAGGATATTCTGCGGAAATATTCTTTCAGACGACGGTACTTACGAAAAAATTTCCGACAGGAAGTATGACGTCATAGCCGCCAATATAGTTGCCGATATAATTATGGCTATGAGAAATATTTTTATGGAGATTCTGAAACCGGACGGAACACTGCTCGTTTCGGGGATCATAGGTCAGAGAGCGGTCGAAACGAGAGAAAGTCTTGAGAGCGCCGGATTTAAAGTGGTTCG
Source organism: Oscillospiraceae bacterium (assembly GCA_017828835.1). Taxonomy (GTDB): domain Bacteria; phylum Bacillota; class Clostridia; order Oscillospirales; family Ruminococcaceae; genus RGIG8367. The sequence goes on from JAGAEK010000011.1 coordinate 981, forward strand.
GGAACTCAAAAACAATGATTGGACAGCGTTTGAACTTAAAAAATCACAGAGCAAAAATTGATGGCTTTGGAGGAATAGAAGTGTCGAAAAAGGTAATCAGTCTTATAGTCGCCGTAATTACTGTTTTTTCTGCCGGCTTTTTATATTGCTTTGCGGACAGTAATTATAAAGGTGCGCCGGAAACCGTTTCGGAAGCTTACGTTGTTATGGATGCCGCGACGGGTCAGGTGCTGATCGAAAAGAATATGCATTCAAAAAAATATCCGGCAAGTATAACGAAGATAATGACGACGCTTCTTGCGCTCGAAAATGTGTCTTTGGACGACAAAGTTACTATTTCAAAGTCGGTTTACACGATACCAAAAAACTCATCTCACGTAGCGCTGATTGCCGGCGAGATACTCACGGTGGAACAACTCGTTTATGCGACGATGCTGCCGTCGGCAAACGACGCGGCAATCGGTCTTGCGGAGCATATCGGAGGAAGTATTTCGGAATTTGCGGAGATGATGAACGAGAAGGCAAAGGAACTCGGTGCGATTGATACCCATTTTACTAACCCTCACGGACTTCCGGATGAGAATCACTATACGACGCCTTACGATATGGCTGTTATAACAAGATACGCTCTTGGGGTCGAAGGGTTCAGAGAGGTATTCGGAACGAGTTCCTACACGTGTTCTCCGACTAATTTGCAATCGGAGAAAAGATATTTCCATACCGAAGTTCTTATGCTGAATAAAAGTTCGGACTATTATTATGCAAATACGGTGGGCGGGAAATTCGGATGGACGGAGGATTCGAAATATACGGCGGTGACCGTTGCGCAGAAGGACGGACTGGAACTTATATGCGTGATAATGAAGACAAACCAACGGTATGACCGAATGAAAGAAATGAAGAAGCTGTTTGAGTACTGCTTCGATAATTTCAACAAGGCGTCGATTTCATTTGACGGGGACGACGTCGCGGTACAGGTCTATGACGGTTCTGAGCCGATAGGACAAAATTATGTGAACGTAAACGTAACGACGAGCTGCATTCTGCACAAGTCGCTTTCCGAAGACAATATAAGCGCAAAGTTGGAAATACCCGAAGTGGCCTATACGACTGAAGAATTTTTGCCGCGGATGAGTATTTCATTGGACGGCGGCGGATATATGTACGGCGGAGAATTAGGCGAAGTGATGCTTGACTATTCTTTTGAAATGAGCGATAAAATTCTTGAAACGGACGTGTTTGTCATAGAGCTCAAGCCGACAGTATCCGTGGAAAAAGATAAGTCGAAAATAAATTATATTTTGATAATAGCAGGTATTGTGCTGGCGATTTTTGCAGTTATAATTTTATGTATACGATCCTATAATATCAGAAAATACAGGACGATAAGACGCAGAAAACTTGCGGAAAAATACAGAAAGATGCAGGAATAAAAAAATATGATATAAGCCGCCTGCGGTAAGATTTCGGGAATTGATTTCCTGATTTTTACCGCGGGCGGCTTATTTTTTGCAATGTGTCACAATACGGATCAAATCTGAATGATTTTCAAAAGTCAGGTAAAAATAAGTAGGTGAACGATATGAAAAAGTGAGGCAAAAAAATGAAAAACACCGAAATTATAAGGTCCGGTATAAATGTTCCGGCGGCCGAACTGATAAAAATAATAAACTTCAGTTTCGGGAAAATAAAGAAAAAATATAGAAATATACGGGAAGATCCGGAAAATGAAATCGGAAACTGGGTGGAAGATAATTATTTTGTGATTGAGCGTGAAAGCAAAATTGCGAAAAAAGAACTGAGAAAGACAGGAAACGTTTCA
>JAGAEK010000093.1 GCA_017828835.1 Oscillospiraceae bacterium
GCGGTGATGCTGATAAATATCTTTGCGTTGCGGCTGTCGTCAATAGTCATTATGCTTGCCGCCGCGGCGGTAAGTCTTGCCGTTTACCTTGTCGGCAGACAAAAGGAAAAGGAGGCGAAGAAATGATACTCCTTGAACTTCTTGCGGGATTTCTGCTTATCGGTTGCTTTTCGTTCGGCGGCGCTTACAGCGCTATACCGTTGATCCGTGAGGTCGTTCTCATGTTCGGTTGGCTCGACGAAGAAAAACTGTCGTATATGATCGCGGTGAGCGAAAGTACGCCCGGACCTATCATGGTAAACCTGGCGACGTATATCGGCTCGTCAAAAGCGGGGGTTTTCGGGGCGATAATCGCCACAGCCGCAGTTATCCTTCCCGCGTTTCTGTTGGTCATCGTTCTGATAACGTTCTTGAAGGATCTAATAAAAAAAGACGCCGTTCAAGCGGTACTCGACGGATTAAAATCATGCGTTATCGGCATCATACTTGCGACAGGTCTATATATGATACTCATAAACTGTATCGGGAGCATAGACGGCCTTTCCGTCGATATAGCCGCCGTCAGCATCACCGCGGGACTGTCTTTATTATGGTTCGGCTCAAAATTCATTCTTAAAAAAGGCTTCTCTCCGATAATATTGATATTCCTTTCGGGCATAGCGGGGGTCTTGATCTACGGTTGGAGTTAGATCCGAAAAATTTATATTTTACATAAAAACCTCTTTTGTTTGACAAACGAGGCGTTTTGATACACAAAAAACAAGCCCGCGCCGAAAGCGATCGATAGCGGGATAATAATACGGAGGCAATATGGATAAGAAAGTAACGTTTGAAAAAATCGCAAAAAAAGCATACGAAAAAAGAAGTTTCAACGGCGCTTGGCTATACGCAGAAAAGGGAGAGATCGTCTCAAAGGGCGCATTGGGTTTTTGTGACCCGAACAACTTACAACCGATAACCGAGAATACCATATTTCAACTTGCTTCGGTCTCAAAACAATTTACCGCAACCGCCGTAATGCTGTTGATGAGGCAGGGGCTGTTGAGTAAAGACGACAAGATCACGAAGTTCTTCCCCGAACTTACCGCCTACGAGGGCGTGACGATCCGTCATCTGCTCACGCACACCGGAGGAGTTCCGGATTATTTCGACGATGCGGATTGGTTCATAGATCTATGGAAAAAAGAAAACAGAGTTCCTTCAAACAGAGAGATCCCCCGCTTTCTTTGCGAAACCAAACTTAAACCCCGCTTCGCTCCGGGCGAAGATTTCAGTTATTCAAACACCGGTTATAATCTTCTTGCCGAAATCGTGGAAAGGCTTTCGGGCGTGCCGTTTGAAATTTTCCTGCAAAAGAACGTTTTTGAGCCAGCAGGTATGAATAATACCCACTGTTGTCATGTCCGCCGCGACGGCGTTCCGTTTGAAAACTATGCCCGCGCGACGGTATACGAAGACGGCAAGTTCGTCGCCGACGTTGACTCGGAAGACGACAGAGATGTAATCGCATTTGACGGGCTTAACGGCGACGACTACGTATATACGAACATATTCGATATGTTAGCCTGGGACAAAGCGCTGCGTGAAGAAAAAGTACTCACCCGTGAGGAACAAAAAATAATGTATACCCCGGGGAAACTCAACGACGGCAAAGATATATGCTATGACGAGGACGACGGAGCGAGTTACGGCTTTGGTTGGGCTGTCGTACACGATCCGAAATTCGGGTTAATAGTCAGCCATAGCGGAGGAATGCCCGGTGTTTATACATGGTTCGAACGCTTTATCGACGCGGATAGAACGCTCGTTATGATGTTCAGCCGTGAGCCGTCGGACATGAGAGCCGGACAAGGAGCATGGGACGGTTTCAGAGCGATAGCGCACGACAATGAGCCGAAACCGATAATCACGATAGAGGATATTACCCTCGCAGATCCCGACAAGTCAAAATGGGAAAGTTTCTGCGGCAAGTACGAACATCCCGAAAAAAGCGATTTTATCATCGACGAAGTATTTATGAAAGACGGCGAACTCTATGCAAACGCGATCGACGACGACGGAGACGAACTTTCTTTCCGTCTCTACCCCATCGGTGAGAATGAGTTCGGCAGAAAAGGCGGTTTTCTCAAACTGACGTTCGGCGACGGTTTTCTGTCGTTCGGGGATTTCACCTGCAAAAAACTTTAAGACATGCAAAAAAACAAGGCGTGCGCCTTTAAGTCGTCTTCGTTAAAAACGCCGACGTTTACAAATAATTAAGAGGAACATAAAATGGAAAGAAAAGTAAGACTTGAAAAAGTAAACAGGAAAAATTTCGATGAACTGATCGACCTTGCGCCGTTTAAGTCGCAATACGATTTCGTGGCGGATAACAGTTTCAGTCTGGCGGAAGCATACGCAAATATCGCGGACGGAAGATACGCTCAACCTTTCGGGATATACGACGGGGAAACGCCCGTGGGATTTCTCATGATCGGATATAACATTTCAGACGATGACGGTGACCCCGAAAAGTTCCCTTTGCTCGTTAACAATTATCTTATCTGGCGATTTATGATAGATAAAAAATACCAGCACAAAGGCTACGGTAAAGAAGCGATGAAACTCGCTCTGGAATTCATTCGGACTTTCCCCTGCGGGAAAGCGGATTATTGTTGGCTTTCCTACGAGCCGAAAAACGAGGTCGCAAAAAAACTGTACGCCTCGTTCGGATTCGAGGAATGGCACGAAATGCCCGACGGCTGGGACGAGATCCCCGCCGTACTCAAATTGACGCGATAACGTATCGCACTTCGCTCTTGCCGCTTGCGATAAAGAAAATACGGACCTTTCGGAGGTATCTTCGATGAAGAGACGATTGCTTGACGAATTAAAAAAAGCCACTGATAAATACAAAGACGATAAACAGGGGCTCATA
>JAGAEK010000094.1 GCA_017828835.1 Oscillospiraceae bacterium
AAAAAGTGCACTACCGACGACGTTGAGCCGATGGTTTTCGTTTTACCGCTTGTCAACGTTTTGCGGGAAGACGAAAGAAAGCAGGAGTTTTCAAGAGAAAGTTTGCTTAGCGGGGCACCTGAACACACGGAAGACAGCTGGCAGGTTCCGCGTTTGGTGAAATGAGAGGTGCTTTATGAGTAATTATATTACGGAGATCGATCAGAAATGCGAAATCGCGGTAGACGACACGATACTGATAAAAGACGTCGAATGTACTGCGGGCTCGAGAATATTGGGCGGATTTGTGCCTTTGTTTGACGCGGAAGCGGTTGAAAGGATCAAAAAAGCAGGTTACGGTATCAAGGGAAAAACCAACGTAGGCGAGTTCGGACTTGATATTATCGGCGAAACGTCTTATTACGGCGAAGCGCAGGAAAACGGAAATCTGATCGGAGCCGCTGCAGATGAAGTTAAAAATCGCAAAGTTAAGGCGGCACTGTGCGTGGATCTGAACGGAGCGCCGAGACGTGCGGCTGCCGTTTCGGGACAGACGTTTATAAAACCGACCTACGGGACCGTTTCAAGATACGGAGTCATACCTTGCGCGTGTTCGGGAGAACAGATCGGAGTTATGAGCGACAGTTCTGAAAACACAAAGAAATTTTTGACGATAATAGCCGGCCGTGACGATAAAGACGGAACGAGTCTTAAAAATGATTCTTATGATTACGAATCAAAAACCGAGCTTTCGGAAATGAATATTTGCTTAATAAAAGAACTGCTCGATGCGGCTGATGAAAAGGTTGCGGCAAGGATACGATCCGTTGTTAATTTCCTTGAAAAAAGCGGAGCGAAGACGGAATATATATCCGTCCCCGAGGTCAGATATGCGCAAGCGGCGTGGCAGATACTTTTGGCAGCCGAGACCTGCAACAATATTTCAAGATACGACGGGGTAAAATTCGGATACCGTACGCCTGATTATAAAGACATAGACGAGCTTTATATTAAATCGAGAACGGAAGGTCTTGGTATACTTTCAAAAGAAACGTTGATTTACGGTTCGGACGTTCTGTCAAAGGGCAGATACGACGTTTGCTACGATAAAGCGCTTCGGGTCAGACGTGTCGTTATGGATAAGATGAAAGATGTTTTTGGAAAATACGACGCGGTTCTTATCCCGGCGGGGAGTACGTTTGAATATAAAAAATATCCTTTGGATAAAGCGTTTGAAAACGTATATAAGGAGAGCTTGTTTACAGCTGTTTCCAGTATAACGGGTATGCCTGCGATAGTGTCTTGCGGAGTTCAGCTCGTTGCGGATCATCTTAATGAAAGCAAACTTTTTGAAATTGCCTCTAAACTTGATTTGTCGGAGGTGGAAAAATGAAATACGAAATCGTGATCGGTTTGGAAACACACGTAGAACTTGCGACCGAATCGAAGATATTCTGTTCCTGCGGCGGACATTCGAATCAAGAGGGACCAAATACATGCGTATGTCCTGCATGCTGCGGAATGCCGGGGATGCTTCCGGTTATGAACAAACGCGCCGTTGAACTTGCGGTCATGGCGGGAACGATGCTTAATTGCCAAATAAATAAATATACGACTTTCGATAAAAAGAGCTATTATTATCCTGATCTGCCTTGTGCGTATCAGATCACACAGTGGTTCCATCCGATTTGCACGAACGGCTGTGTGGAAGTCAAGACAGCGTCGGGAAGCAGAAAAATCGGTATCAAACAGATACACATGGAAGAGGATGCCGGAAAGTTGGTACACGATGACTGGACGGATACGTCGCTCGTGGATTTCAACAGAACGAGCGTTCCGCTTATCGAGATCGTTTCGAGGCCGGATTTTCGCAGTAAAGAAGAGGTAGTCGCGTATCTTGAGATGTTGAAATCTACGTTCAGATTTGCGGGTATTTCGGAATGCGAAGAGGGTGCGATGAGATGCGACGTGAATATATCCGTACGCCCGGAGGGCTCGACAGAACTCGGAGTAAGAACGGAAATTAAAAATATGAGTTCTCTTGTTTCGATTTCGCGCGCTATAGAATATGAGACCGCGCGTCATATCGATGCGATCGAGCGTAATACGGAGGTTTTGGTACAGGAGACGCGCCGCTGGGACGATATAAAGGGCAGGACGTTTTCGATGAGAAACAAAGAAACCGCCGCGGATTACCGCTATTTTCCTGACCCTAATCTGATGCCGATAGTTATTGATGACGAATGGTTTGAGTCGATCAAAGCAAAAATGCCGATGATGGCAGAAGAAAAGGCAAAAATATATGTTGAACAGGGTATTTCGGAAGAAGACGCACGTGATCTGACGAGCGAAAGGAAGCTTTGTGAACTGCTTGATAAGGTCGCGGAGCTCGGAACGTCACCTAAAACCGTTGCGGCATGGATACTTACCGATTGCGCCGGAATATTGAGAAAGAACGGAAAAGTGATCGGCGAGCTGTCTATTAAGCCTCAAAAGCTGTTTGACATTATTTCCATGGTCGAAAAGGGTACCATAACAAGAGGTGCGGGCAAAAAAGTTCTTGCGGCTGTAATTGAAAAGGACGTTGAACCGGAGCAGTATTGCAGAGAAAATGCTCTTGACGCTCAAACCGATTCCGGACTTATAGCGTCCATAGTTAAAAAAGTTATCGAACAGAATCAAAATGCGGTGAAAGATTATTTGGGCGGAAAGACCAAAGCTTTTCAGGCGTTGTTCGGAGCCTGCATGAAAGAACTCAAGGGCAACGGAGATCCTGCCGTGATCAGAGCGGAACTTGAAAAAGAGCTTGCGGGTAAACAATAAAAACTGTTTTTATACAGTAAAAGTTTGCATATACGCGTTTTGTTTATTTGAGGAGCAGAAAAATGACGGACAAATTATTTGAAAACGATTCTTATATAAACGAATTTGAAGCAAAAGTATTAGAGTGTGCGGAATATAAAGAACGTTATAAAATCGTATTGGATAAGACCGCGTTTTTCCCTGAGGGCGGAGGACAAAAAGCCGATACCGGATTTTTGAACGGCGTGAAAGTCATTGACGTTTGGGAAAAGGACGGGACGGTTTACCATGAGGTCAGTGAAAAGCTTGAGCCTGGAACGGTAGTAAAAGGCGAGATCGATTGGCTGCAGCGCTTTTACAGGATGCAAAACCATTCGGGTGAGCATTTGATTTCGGGTATAATCCATGCTCTTTACGGATACAACAACGTCGGATTTCATATGGGACATGACGTCGTAACGCTTGACGTGGACGGCAGGATCAGTATAGGTGAACTTAAGGACGTTGAAGAGAGAGCAAACGAAGCGATATATGAAAACGTTCCGATACGTGCTTTCGTGCCGAAAAAATCGGACTTGGAAAGAATGGATATAAGAAGCAAGATCGATTTGACCGAAGGTATAAGGATAGTTGAAATAGAAGGATATGATCGCTGCGCGTGCTGCGCTCCTCACGTTGCGAAAACCGGGGAGATCGGTATCGTCAAGATACTGAACTCTTATCCGAACAAAGGCGGGACGCGTATCGAACTGCTTTGCGGTCATGACGCGCTTGAATATTACAGAAAAAAGCTCAGCGACAACACCGAGATAATGAAGCTTTTATCGGCTCCGGACGGTCAGACGGCGGAAGCGGTGAGAAAATTGCTCGACAGTATCTCGGCCTACAAGACGGAAATCAGGTCGTTGAAAGATAAGCTTGCACTGGCTAAACTCAAAGTTCAGAAGATAAATTCGGTAGCGGTCGGATATTTGGAAGATGCCGATTTTGATGATCTGAGAGTATGTATAAATCAATTAACGGTCGGAAACGACGGGATCTGTGCGGTGTTTTCGGGAACTGAAAACACCGACGGCTGTATGTATATCGTTTCGAGCGAAAGCAGTGATATTGCGAAATTTATGCAGCATCTGAAAGATACTCTCAACGCAAAAGGCGGAGGGAAATCAAATTATTCTCAAGGTAAAGTTCCTGCAAATTTCGGCGAAATAATAAAAGCGATAGAAAATTACAGGGTTTGATATCGTTTTTTAAAAGAAAATGTATTGTTTTGTAAAAATATATTTACTTTTTATTCTTTATTAGATATAATGTTTATATGATATACGTAATAATATCATTAGAGGATAAAAATTATGAAAAAGATATTTTGTCTGTTGTTAGCAATTATTTTGGTTTTATCGTTTGCATCCTGTCAGAATCAGTCCGGCGGCAAAGATAAAAATAAGAGTAAAGTTGAACAGCTTCAATATGATCTTACGACCGTTGAAGGATTTCTCAAGGCTTTCGGACTTAACGAAGAAGATATGAAATGCAAGAATTTCAGCAGGGTCGACAAAATTTCTTATAATGATAAAAACGGCGATATTTACGCGATCGGCTCATACGTTTCTGAAAAAGTGGAGAATGCCGATACGGTAGTCTGGGTCGAACACATCACGAATAAACTGAAGAAATTGGCGGATAAAAATACGTTCATGGTATTGATTGCCTATAATATCGAAGGCAAGTTGACCGCAAACGGATATTATAAATATAAAGGTCACAAAGTAATGCTGGATATTAAAACCGAGCCGGAGGCGTCAGACGGCAGTGATACTGCTGACGCGGCCGCAACTTGCATTTTGAGCTTGAAATTCCAATAAAGCGTATACGGTCGCTTTGATCTTGCCCGGCTATAACCGTTATAATTGTTGTTGTCATTGAGTTATCATAAAAAATCAAAATCTAAATGAGGAGGATAAGTAAAATGGCAAATTGTACAAAATGCGGTACTGTCTTGGATGAGGACGTAAAATTCTGTCCGAATTGCGGAGCTTCTGTTGAAGAAGAGGCACCCGAAGCGGAGTCTGCTGTACAGGAAGAAAAAACCGAAGCAGCTTCTGCCGGAGAAGAAAAAGCTGAAGCGGAGTCTGCTGCTCAGGAAGAAAAAACCGAATCGACCTCTTCTGCGGAAGGGAAAACGGAAACTACTTCTTTTGAGGAAAAAGCAAAACAGTTGAACGAAACCCCTGACACAACTTCGGAATACGACAAAACCGATATCGAACAAAATAAGGTTATGGCGATTTTGGCATATATCGGTATTTTGGTTTTGATTCCGATTTTTGCTGCACCTCAATCCAAATTTGCAAGATATCATTCAAATCAGGGACTTATTCTTTGTATTGTCGGAATCGTTGTTGAAGTCGTATTGTCAATACTCGGAATTATTCCGTTTATCGGTATTTTGTTTGTAGTTATCGGATGGCTTTTCAGCTTGGTTTGGCTTTTGTTGGCGATACTCGGAATTGTCAATGCCGCTAACGGAAAAGCGAAAGAACTGCCCATTATCGGAAAATACAAGATTTTGAAATAAGTTTTTGTATTTAGTTGACTGAAAGACGTACATAAAAGCCGACATTTTGAGAAATCAATATGTTGGCTTTTGTTTTTTGAAAATTTATGATATAATTATTATAAGCGTTAGGAAATTATTGATAATGTTGGAAATAATAACAAAACAGTGTATAATATAGAATATATTTAGGGCGTGAGATATAAAATGAACAAAAAAACAATGAAACCGGGAACCTTGCTTGCACCTTGTCCGGTCGTTATGGTTAGCTGCGGCACGGAGGAAGAATCGAATATACTGACGATAGCTTGGACGGGAATCGTCAATTCCGATCCGGCAATGACGTATATTTCGGTACGTCCTTCGAGATATTCCTATGAAATTATTAAGAAAAGCGGTGAGTTTGTGATAAATCTTGCGACCGCAAAATTGATTTTCGCGACGGATTTCTGCGGAGTAAAAAGCGGTGCGGACGTTGATAAATTTAAAGAGACCGGGCTTACGAAAGAAAAAGCGTCGAAGGTAAAGGCGCCTATGATAGCGGAGAGTCCGATAAACATAGAATGTCGTGTGAAGGAAGTGATCCCGCTTGGAAGCCATGATATGTTTTTGGCTGAAATAGTTGCGGTCAATGTTTCTGAAGATATCATAGACAAGAGCGGTAAATTGCGGTTTGAAAAGTGCGGTTTAGCGGCGTTTTCACACGGACAGTATTTTGCTTTGGGGGCGGTACTCGGGACTTTCGGCTTTTCGGTCAAGAAAAAAAGCAAAAGGAAGAATAACGGGAAAAACATAAAAGGTAACAAATTGGAGAATGGCAATTTAAAACAGAAAGTATAAATTTGACAAAAAAATATATAAAAATGCACAAAAACGGATAATTTTCAGATTGAGGGAAAATTGTTTTCGACAATAAATAAAGTATGCGAAATTCAAAAATTTACTGAATAAAAAAAGATATTATACATTTCGGATACAGCGAATGGTTGTATAATAGGGTTTTATAAAAGTAAAAGTGTTGATAATTTATGAATAAACAAGCCGAAAATGATGAATAGACACATAAAAGGCACTGAATTGTCAACATTATTGACATAGTTATCAACATATATTTTAAAAAAAGAGGTAAAAACCG
>JAGAEK010000095.1 GCA_017828835.1 Oscillospiraceae bacterium
GCTCAATACCGAGAATTTTTTTCATTTTGTCCCCTCCTGCGTTAAGCATTTTTTCAAACCAGACGGCATCTTCCACTCGTAAAACGTCAATAATCTTTTATATTTTTCTTCCGTAATCATTGCTCAAAAATCTGCCCAGGTAATTTCTGTTTTTCTTTCGGTGAAAAACCTTTGTCAAATTCTTCAACGTCTTCGTTCTTTACATAATACCCAAGCGGTGTTTGATAAACCCCCGTTATTCCGTCAAGATACCCCGGAATAAGTTCCTTGCACAGAAAGAACGAATCATCTGCATCCTCCGGCAAATCGTGATAACGGATACCGAAATTTCGCGCATAGTCGAAACCGCTCTTCCCGTAGAAACCGATGTTGCCTTCAAAAAGAACGGCGCCGAACCCGAGCTTTGCGGCTTTTTCCAAAGAATAGTCGAGCAGCGCTTTTCCGTAGCCTTTGCGCTTAAGCTCCGGCGTGATACATATCGGTCCCATCGTTAAAACCGGAATATCTCTGCCGTCATCCGCGTTGATAACGGTTTTCATAAACATATTTTGTCCGATAAGTCTTCCGTCCTGCTCCATAACGAAATCCAGTTCTTTTATAAAAGCTGGATCGTCGCGAAGAACGTGGATCACGTAATGCTCGCTGCATCCCGGACGGTAAACGTTCCAAAAGGATTCTCTGATAAGATTTTCAACTTTTCTATGATCTTCCGTCTTTTCAAAACGGATCGTATAATCATTTTTTATCATCGTTATTCCTCCCGAATAAAGAGACAGCAATGTCACGCTTATGAGTATTCCTCCGAGAATATCCGTAAACCAATGTACACCCGATATCAGTCTTCCGACTGCCGTTGTTGCTATAACGACGGCACTCGACAGCAACAGCACCTTACGCCACGGCTTTCTTTTTATATATTGCCCGATAAGTATCATCGCACTTCCCATAATCACGCATACGATCATAGTATGCGAAGACGGAAACGATGCCTCCGGACTCACTCCGCAGGGCATTATGATCGGTCTGTAATTCACGATCATATTTTCGAACAGAACGTAAATCCCGATCGCTGCAGCGTAAAGTCCTCCGAGGAGAAGTATTTTTTTATCGACCTTAAATAAACTTTTTCTTTTTATAAACTGTATAAGTCCGTATATCATAAAACCGAATGCCGTGAGTATCGCGGCAACGCCGAGCCATTCCGTTACATTATACCAAATAATATTGACGCCGAACAGTTCAAATACAAATCGGTTCAATTTCGACAATCCAACGGACGTCTCTTGCGGACCTATCGCCGCAACGTCTACAAAGCGGATCAGAACGATCAGTAAAACCGTAAACGCTCCACTGACTGCCGCTGTAATAAATTTGAGTTTGCTTTTCATAAAAATCATCCCTTTAAAAATATTTTGCTTTTAAATATATTCTATCTTCCGGCGGATGATTTTTAAAGAAACGCCCTTTCACGTTGCCGATACGATCCGTGTCATTTCCTTTTCAGTATCAGAAAACCTTTGATAAGAAGCAGAAAAAGACAAAAAACTCCGGCGTACGGCTGTCTTGCGAGAATAAATATCGCCGTTCCGACGATCGACAAAACAATTCCCGTTACGATACGATGCTTGTTCCATACGGATCTGTCAAAATTACTTATCACGATAGTACAAAAACCGTTCACAACTGTAAGAGCCGTTACGGCAATAAAAACTATCTTAACCCACGTTCCGATCTCCGTAACGGATAACAAAGCGACGGAAGAAACGTTTGTTCCTCCTCCGTTCCCAAATACCGGAAGCAAGAAAAGCAGAATATATAAACAATCAAGTATTCCGCAAATCAACGCCGTGTATTTTTGACTAGATTCTTTTCTGTCCTGCTCCGCAAGGGTGATTATTTCTGCTCCGCCGATCAGCTCGTCTATCGTTATATGAAAAAATTCGGCGATCGCTTTCAGTGAATCAATACTCGGATATCCTCTCCCGGACTCCCACTTTGAGATCGCAGTTCGGGAAACGTAAAGCTTTTCAGCCAATTCTTCCTGCGTCAGGTTTTCGCTTGCCCGTAATTTTTGCAGTTTTTTATTGAATTCCATACTTTTTTATCCTTACGTATAGTCATTTTTTTAGTTCCGTGTATTCCATAGGTGTAAAGCGTATGCCATTGACAGTCTGTTCAACATCTTTTGTCTGAAACCCGAGCGCTTTGTAAAACGGAAGTCCGTAAGGTGATGAATTCAGTGTGATAGTTTCTCCGGAAAAGTCTTCCCTCATCCGCTGAAACAGCTTGGTTCCTATACCTCGACGATGATATTCTCCGTCAACAAAGAAAAAACATATATGACACTGACGAACGCGGATCGCAAGTATGCCGACAAGTTTCTCGCCCTCAAACGCACCGTAATACCGTATTCCCTTTAGATAAGCCTCATCCTGCAGGGTTTTCCGAAATTCCTCCGTACCTTCCTGAGAATAGTCCGGTGATTCATATTCCGTAAAGACATTCCATGCCAGCCGCAGCGCCTCCGCCGTTTCTCCTTCTGTCAAAACACGGATCAAATATACGTTATCGCAATTTAATATAATATCGCCACTACTGATATCAATTTTCATGCCATCACCTTTTCAGATAGTTTATATAATTATACTCGAAAAGCGCAAAAAAAGCAACTGAAAAAGCACCCCTGAGGGGTGCTTTTTATGTGTCTTGCGGTCAGAATTGATTTTGCCTTCAGACGGCAAAGAAACCCGCGTTATGAAAGGTCTTGATTGATTTTCATTTATCGCGACGAACCGGAATTTGATTATCTTTTTTTATATATCAAAAGCTCC
>JAGAEK010000096.1 GCA_017828835.1 Oscillospiraceae bacterium
ATATAAAGCGAATGATCGGGAGCGTTGTTGAAGATGGTCGGAATAATAAAGACACGATCATAATAATATGTAATAAAAACGGCGGCTGCGCGATAAGGGAAGACGGCGTCGAGATAGGGAAGGAAGAAATTCTTGAAATATGCTGCATAGACGAATTTGAAAACGGAAGGAAGGCGGCGGTGGGGTACGGAGAGCCGAAAATACTGGATGAAGTGGCGAGCGCCTGCGGAGGAGAGCTCGAGAGATATTTTGACTGTCCTGCGGACGGCAGCGACGGTGAAACGAGAAAATACGCGGTAGGTCAGGGATGGAACAGAGATTTTGTTTTGAAAGTACTGAAAGCGTCCGATTATATCAGCAAAAAGGGGGCGAGCGTGAAAGAAATAAAGAAACGCATCACGCCGATCGCCGTTAAAGCTGAAACGGAGATGATTTACGGAAAACTGAATCCGGGGAAAATAGTCGGAGAAATAACGGGAGATGAGATAACGCCGAAAAATATCGGAGAAGGAAAAATATTGAAGCTTGAGAAGGGCTACGTCATATTGAGAGCACTGAAAAGAGGAAACGGGATCAAAGTTATAGCCGAAGCCGCGGATAGTGAGACGGCGGACGAAATATGCGGGGAGTTTATGAGAACGGTAAAGAGAAAGAAAACGGAAATACTTGACTTTTAAGTAAAAAAAAGTTAAAATAAATAGATACAAATGTTTGTTTGTCCGAGTTTACTGTTATTCTTTTTTGAAATCGTACCGGAACAGCATCTGAAGGTTTCGGTTAAATTATAAAAATCATTATATAAAACCGGTGAAAATACGGTTTTGTTGCTTCGATGGTACTTTGTGAAATCGAGCGGATTTGTACGGCGGCGGAAGCTTGAAGATCCTGGAAAGTACCGGTTTTTGGAGTGTCGCCGCCGAGAAACGGAGAAGAGTGTGTCAGAAAAAGAAAAATCAAGAAATATTGCGTCGGAGTTGGAG
This sequence comes from Oscillospiraceae bacterium, assembly GCA_017828835.1. Taxonomy (GTDB): domain Bacteria; phylum Bacillota; class Clostridia; order Oscillospirales; family Ruminococcaceae; genus RGIG8367. Next base: position 981 of record JAGAEK010000096.1, read on the forward strand.
GTAGTAAGCACAAAAGCTAAAAAACCTCAGTTCCGTCATACGAAGAAAAATTCAAATCAAAGGAATGCAAATCAAAAAAACAAGAATCAATTAAAGAATTTGAAAAAAGGACAAAACAAGAAGAAAGAAGCTGTAAATAAAGATAAGGCATCTAAACAGGAGAGAAACAACGACCAAAACAAAAAGAGGCTTCAAAGAAAGAATAACAATAGTGTCAGAAGTAAAATACCTCTGAAAATAATCCCGCTCGGAGGGCTCGGCGAAATAGGAAAGAATCTCACCGTATACGAATACGGGGAAGATATGTTCATAGTGGATTGCGGCATGACGTTCCCGGACGACGATATGCTCGGGATAGATATAGTTATTCCGGATTTTACTTATCTTATTCAAAACGCGGACAAACTTCGCGGAGCGGTCATAACTCACGGCCACGAGGATCATATCGGAGGTCTGCCTTATCTTTTGAAGAGTCTCAATATCCCGATCTACGGAACGGCGCTCACGTTGGGACTCATAGAGGCGAAGCTCAAAGAATTCAATTTGCCCAACAAAGCCGATCTCAGGACAGTGAAACCGGGAGATACGGTAACGCTCGGAAAATTCAAGGTCGAGTTTATAAACGTGAACCATTCGATACCCGATTCCTGCGCCGTGGCGATATACACTCCTGTCGGAGTCGTGGTACAAACTGGCGATTTCAAGATAGATTACACTCCGATCGAGGGCAGTGTGATAAATCTTGCGAGGTTCGGAGAACTGGGAAGCAACGGAGTACTCGCGCTTTTGTCAGATTCGACTAACGCGGAGCGTCCCGGCTGTACGATGAGCGAGAGAAAGGTCGGGGAATCCTTTGAAACGCTTTTCAAGAGCGCGGAGGACAGAAGGATAATAATCGCGTCGTTTTCGTCGAATATACAAAGGATCCAGCAGATAATAGATATGGCGGTCAAATTCGACAGAAAAGTTGCGATATCCGGAAGAAGCATGATAAATACGGTGAATATCGCGAAAGAGCTCGGATATCTTCACATACCTGACAAACTGCTTATAGATATCGACGCGATAAACCGCTATCCGGATGAAAAGATAGCGTTGATCACGACCGGTTCACAGGGTGAGCCGATGTCGGCATTGACGAGGATGGCGACGGGAGAATACAAAAAGGTTTCGATAACTCAAAACGATTTTATAATAATTTCCGCGAACCCGATACCCGGAAACGAAAAGATGGTAAACAAGGTCGTGAACGAGCTTATGAAGCTCGGAGCGGAAGTTATTTATGAGAAGATGTACGAGGTCCATGTTTCGGGACACGCGTGTCAGGACGAGCTTAAATTGATGTTGTCGCTTGTAAAGCCGAGATATTTTATACCCGTTCACGGAGAGTACAAGCATCTGAAAAAGCATGCGGGCCTTGCGCAGGGAATGGGGATCAAGGAAAGCGATATTTTCATCGGCGAGATCGGCAGAGTGATAGAATTTGACGGTGTTGGGATAAAGACGACCGGAATAGCGCCGTCCGGAAAGGTGATGGTCGACGGACTCGGCGTCGGAGACGTCGGAAACGTCGTTATGAACGACAGAAAGAGACTGTCGCAGGACGGACTTGTCGTAGTTGCGATAACGCTGAAGAAGAACACAAAAGAGATCGTTGCCGGACCTGAGATCGTTTCGCGCGGATTTGTTTACGTCAAAGAATCAGAAATAATGATGAACGAGGTCAAAAGACTTGCCGAGAATATAATCGAGGAAGCCTACGGGAACAATTCGGCGAAGGATTGGGTAAATTTAAAGACGAAGATGAGAGACGAGCTCGGAGAGTATCTTTATAAAGCGACAAAGAGGACTCCGATGATACTGCCTATCATCCAGGAGATACAATAACAAATCGGACCCGCGTTCGGATCGGTTCGGGCGCGGTATTGGAAAAATTCGGTTGTGTTTTGAAAGGAATGAGGATAAGTGGATAAAAAACTGTGGCTGTTCAGACCGGTCATATACATATTGATGGGACTGTGTATGGCGCTTACGTTTGTGTCTGCGTTTATAAACACCTACATTTTTGTAGTTGAGGCCTCAGTGACGCTGATAGTATTTGCGGGGATATACATCAAATTAAGGAAAATGCAGGCGAACGTGCAGGACTTTTTGGAATATATAAGCACGTTGATAGCATCTCCGAAGGGAGCGGTGCTGCTGAATTTTCCGGTACCCGTGATCGTAACTGACGAAAAGAGCGAGGTAATTTGGTATAATTCCGCCTGCAAAAACGAGACGTTGGGCGGAAGAGATATATTCGGGATGGATATTCACAAGCTCATTCCGAAGCTGGATATGAACGGTGATATACGGACGAAAGGCATAAGGCTCAATTACGCGGGCAAAAGCTATAAGGCGTATATGACCGAAACGG
>JAGAEK010000097.1 GCA_017828835.1 Oscillospiraceae bacterium
CGTCTTGCCAGATGAAAAAGAAGCCGTCATTCGCACTCTTAAAAATCGTGGCACTGTCGCACTGGTGGGCGACGGCATAAACGACGCCCCTGCGCTCGTCCGCGCGGACGTCGGTATCGCGATCGGCGCCGGGACAGATATCGCAGTGGATTCCGCGGACGTGGTGCTCATGAATTCAAAACTCACGGACGTGTCGTGCGCAGTCCGGCTCAGCCGTAAAACCCTGCTCAATATACGCGAAAACCTCTTTTGGGCTTTCATATATAACGCGGTCCTTATACCTATGGCCGCCGGACTTTTCAGCAATATTCAGATGAATCCAATGTTCGGTGCCGCCGCCATGTCTTTGTCAAGTTTCACCGTCTGTATGAACGCTCTTAGGCTCAATCTTTTCGATCCGCACAATGCAAAACGCGGCCGTAAAACGCGGATCACCGCTGAAAACAGCGCTGCTCCTTCCTCTCTTCAGGATAGCTCCGCCGCACTGACTCTCAAGGTCGGCGGTATGATGTGCAATAACTGCGAACGTCACGTAGTAAACGCCTTAAAACAAATCGAAGGAATTACCGACGTCTCAGCCGATCATACGACGGGAACGGTCACAGTAACGTATACTTTTGCTCCAGACGAAGCATTGATCCAAAAGGTCGTCGAAGAACTCGGATATGAATATATCGGATCCGAACGTTCAAAATGACAAACGCATAAAAAAACGCCGCAGATAAAATTATCTGCGGCGTTTTTTTATTTGCGGTTTCAATCAAATTTTTCGGAACAGTAGGGGCATTTTTTCTCCGTCTCTACCTTCACGTCGTATACTCCGAACTTTTTTCCGCATTTCGGACATCTCCAATACACAGCCGTAAATACGACCGAAAGCACGGCAAACAGCAGCGCCGTTCCAAGCAGTGCAAGCATCTGCCAAAACATCAGTCTTTCAAAAAATATCAGTGCTACGACGGCCACGGCAAACGCAACGGCAAGGCATATCTTCGCCGCGGTTCTCATTTTCATGACTTTCATCTCAGTACCGCTCCCAATTTTTCAAGTCCGCTCAACGCTTTTGCGACCGCTTTATCCGCTTCCTCATCCGTAAGAGTACGGTCAGCCGCACGCAAAGTCAGACTGTATGCAACGCTCTTCTTTCCCTGCGGTATCTGCGAGCCGGTATAGATATCGAAAAGCTCGACCTTTTCGAGTATCTTGCCGATCGAATCCGTTATAGTCTTCTCCATCTCCAGATTCTCAAGATCCATATCGCAAACGATCGCGATATCTCTTTGAGTGGCGGGATATTTCGGAAGCGGCTTATAAGTTTTCTCGACCTTTCTGTTTTCAAACATATCGTCGACGTAGATCCTTGCACAATAGGTTCTCTGCGCGATACCGTAGTTTTCGGCAACCTCCGGATGTATTTCGCCCATGATGCCGGATTTCTTACCGTTTATGATTATATCGGCGCATCTGTAGGGATGGAACGTCGGATCTTTAAAATTCGCGGCGACTTCCCAATTTTCAACTCCTACGTTTTCAAAAACAGCTTCAACTATCCCCTTCAGCGCGAAGTAATCGTTGTTTCCGCCGTAAGCTCCGATAATAAGCGTCGGTTTCTCGTTCGGAAGCTCATCGGATTTTTTCGGCTCGTACTCGGTCGCTATCTCGTAGAACCTGCCTTCGATATTGCGGTTGTTCGAGTTTCTCGAAATCACCTCGAGCATCGACGGTATCGCGTTTCTTCGCATGATACTCGTGTCTTCGCCCAAAGGATTCATGATTACTATCGAATTTCTTTCTTCGCTGTCTGCCGGAAGACGGATCTTATCGTAGTTTTTCGGGCTGATAAACGAATACGTCGCCGCCTCGCTGCATCCGCATCCCAAAAGCGCATTTTCAATGCTTCTGTCAAAACGCTGCCTTTGTGTAAGCAGTCCTCTTGACGTACCCATTATTTGCGACGTCGGTATCTTGTCGTAGCCGTAGAATCTCGCCGCTTCTTCCGCGATGTCGGCTTTGTGTTCAACGTCGCCTCTCCATGAAGGTACGGTTATAACGTCTCCCGAAACTTCAAAACCTTCCGAAATAAGCGCATTTTTTATAAATTCATCTGAAATATCCGCTCCGAGAAATTCTCTCGTCCAATCTCCGTCAAGCTTTATCTTCCTGTTTTCAAACGGCGCGTTGTTCACGTCGATTATACCGCCGACGACTTCTCCCGCTCCGAGTTCTTCGACAAGCTCGCAAGCTCTCATTACCGCTTTCATACAGTTTTCGGGATCGAGTCCTTTTTCAAAACATCCGGAACTCTCGTTCCTGATACCGAGCTTGCGCGACGTCGATCTTATCGAGCTTCCGAGGAAGTTCGCGGACTCGAATATTATCGTTTTGCTGTCCGCTTCTATTCCGCTGTATTCTCCGCCCATGATCCCCGCGACCGCCGACGGTTTTTCACTGTCGCATATCACGAGCATGTCCTCGGTCAGCGCTCTCTCAACTCCGTCAAGAGTCGTAATTTTTTCGCCCTTTTCCGCATTCCTGACTATTATTTTTCCGCCCGCGACCCTCGAACTGTCAAACGCATGCATCGGCTGACCGTATTCCAGCATAACGAAATTGGTGACGTCGACGATATTGTTTATCGGCCTTACTCCGCTCGCGCGCAGACGCTCCCTTATCCATTTAGGCGACGGCTCGATCTTTACGTTCTTTACCATTCTCGCAATGTAACGCGGACATAATTTTCCGTTTCTTACCTCAACTTTAAGAAAATCATTTATATTTCCGCTCTCTTTTTTAATTTTCGGTATATGCTCCTCAAACCGCGCTCCGAAAGTGGCGGCAGTCTCTCTCGCAAGTCCCAAAACGGAAAGACAGTCGGGTCTGTTCGGCGTGATCTCAAATTCAACGACGGTATCGTTGAGTCCGAGTGCTTCTCTTATATCCTGTCCCGGCTTATATTCGCCGTCGAGTATGAATATACCGTTTTCTATCGCTCCGGGAAAATCGTTGACAGTTACTTTCAGCTCGCCGACAGAGCATAACATACCGCAGCTTTCGACTCCTCTGAGTTTACCTTTCTTTATTTTGACGCCGTTCGGAAGCTCCGCTCCGTCAAGCGCAACGGGTACAAACGCTCCGCAAAACACGTTGTCCGCGCCTGTAACTATCTGTATCGGCGCTCCGGATCCGACGTCGACCTTGCATACCAAAAGCTTATCGGCGTCCGGATGCTTTTCTATCTCAACGATCTTGCCGACTACCACGTTTTTTATCTCGTCGCACTCAGTCGAGTATCCCTCGACCTTCGATCCGGACATCGTCATTCTCGCTATATATTCTTTTATGTCCACGTCTGTTTTGACGTAGTCGGACAACCATCTCATTGACAGATCCATTCTTCTTTTCCCCCTTAAAACTGATTTAAAAATCTCTGATTGTTCTCATACAGCAGTCTCATATCGTCGATGTTGAATCTTCTCATCACGACCCTCTCAAGTCCTAAGCCGAAAGCAAATCCGCTGTATATCTCGGGATCTATTCCGCAATTTTTCAAAACCTTCGGATGTACCATTCCGCATCCCAAAAGTTCGATCCAGCCCTCGCCCTTGCAAAGTCTGCATCCTTTTCCCTGACAAGCAAAACACATTACGTCCATTTCAGCGGACGGCTCCGTAAACGGGAAATGATGCGGTCTGAATCTGACTTTCGAGTCTTCTCCGTAAAGCGCTTTTATAAACACCTCGAGAGTACCCTTCAGTCCCGCCATGGTAACGCCTTTGTCGACAACAAGTCCCTCTATCTGATGGAAAAGCGGCGAATGGGTCGCGTCGACCGCGTCGGAACGGTAGACTCTTCCGGGAGATATGACCCTTATCGGCGGCTTTCTGTGTTCCATCGTCCTTATCTGTACCGACGAGGTCTGCGTTCTCAAAAGTATGTTATCGGTTATATAAAACGTATCCTGAGTATCTCTCGCGGGGTGGTCTTTCGGTATGTTGAGCGCTTCGAAGTTATAATAATCGTATTCGACCTCGGGTCCCTGTACGACGTCAAAACCCATTCCGACGAATATTTCTTCGATTTCGTTCAAAACTATCGAAAGAGGATGCTTCTTTCCGATCTTACCCGCTTTTCCCGGAAGCGTTACGTCTATCCTTTCATTTTTCAGTTTCATCTCGCTGAGCATACTTTTCAGTTCGTTTTCTTTCTCGGATATCCATGTCTCTATATTTCCCCTGACTTCGTTTGCCATCTGTCCGATCACGGGACGTTCCTCCGCAGACAGTCCTCCCATCTGTTTCAATATAGCCGTAAGTTCACCCTTCTTACCCGAAAATCTTATCCTCGCCGCGTTCAATTCATCGATATTCGACGCTCTTTCGATCGCCTCGCGGGCCTCCTGTCTGATTTTTTCCAGCAGTTCTTTCATTTACTATCTTCCTTTCTAAAAAAAACAAATTCCTTCCGTCCTGAAAGGGACGAAAGGAATCATACTTCCGCGGTACCACCCAAATTCTGCTTCAAAGAGCAACAACTCTCTCCGTTTTTAACGTAACGGCGCCCGTTTCCGCCTACTTCTTTAGTTCAGCGGGACCGCTCATGAGTGAACTTCAATATAAACCTCTTACACCGTTTCTCATCCTGCCGGCTCTCTGTCGTAAGGATCGATATCTACTCTCTCAGTCTCAGCGTTTATCGTTTTTTTACATTATATACCCATTTATTTTAAATTTCAAGTCAAATTTTTATTGAATACTTATTTTTACTATGGTATAATGAATCAGTAGTTTTTTTGAAAGGATTCTGACGATATGGATGACATTTTTATTGAAAATTTAGTCAAAAAACGCAATACCGCTTCAAGTATCGCTATGCGTATAATCATTATGATCCTGGGCGGTCTGCTGGCAGTGCCTTTTCTTTATCTCGCTTTCACCGGCTTCTTTTCGGGCTTTATGGTACTCCTTGCTATCGGCTCGATATACGGCGCTTACCGTCTTGCCGTCCTTTTCAATATCGAATTCGAAACGTCTTTCACAAACGGTCTTTTCGACGTCGATAAAATAATCAACAAAAGCAGCCGTAAACGTCTTATTTCGGTGCAGTGCAAGGACGTGATCGAAATGGGAGTTTATAAGCCCGAACAGCAAAAAACAAAAACCTACAAAACGCGTATAATCGCTTGCGACAGCGAACTTTCCGACGACGTATGGTTTTTAGTTACAAATCACAGTACCCTCGGCAGATCTCTCGTTGTGTTCAACATGACGGACAAGCTCATGTCCTCGTTCAAATCGTTCGTTCCGAGAGAAGTGGCTTTTACCGCGTTCGGCGGGCGTTTTTGATCCTGTCGGCAATATTTGAAAAGAGTCTGCCCGGCTTTATATCCGAGCCGACTCTGTTTTTTTTAAGAAAGCGGTGATTTTTATGACGGTATATACCGAAGAACAAATGAAAAAATATGAATCCTACGCAGCGCAAAACGGCGTTGGTGAAGCCGTGCTCATGAAAAACGCCGGAGTCGCCGTCGCGGACGATATCATCCGTCTGCTGCCGGAGAAATTATCAAAAGTTTCCGTATTTTGCGGAAAAGGCAAAAACGGCGGAGACGGATTTATCCTGGCAAACCGTCTTTATGAACAGGGGTTTTCGGTATCCGTTATACTCTGCCATCCCGAAAACTCCGCTTCGTCTTTTCCTCTCCTGTCCCTTCTTTCACCGAAAATCCCGGTATTTTTCTTTGATTCCGATGAAGCCAAAAAAATCATCAAAACATCGACCGCTATCGTAGACGCCGTTTTCGGTACCGGATTTTCGGGGTCAGTTTCGGACTATTTCAGCAACGTATTTTCTGCCGTAAACGACTCGAAAGCGGCAGTGATATCCGTTGATTTACCGAGCGGCATCTCTGCTTCCGGGCTTATTTCCGGATCGTATGTAAAACCTGACCTGACCTTTGCGCTCGGCGCCCTGAAACCGGCTCACGTACTGTTTCCGGCGAAAGAATATTGCTGTAAAGTTGTTTTGCTTGACATCGGTATACCTTCCGGATTTTCCCTTGATTCTCCTCCGTTTATCTCTCAAACGACGGAAGAGTTCGTGTTTTCGATCATAAAAAAGCGTCCGCGCGACTGCCATAAGGGGAATTTCGGAAGACTTCTCAATATTTCGGGTTCCGTCAATTATCTCGGCGCTCCCGTGTTTTCGTCCGTCAGCGCCATGAGGTGCGGATGCGGGATCGTCGAGCTTGCAGCGCCCGATCCGATAATTCCGACCGTTATGCCTCAGTGTCTCGGAGCCATCGCTCTCCCGCTGCCTGTTTCCGGTCCGAACAAAGTATCAAAAACCTCAACGAATCTTATATTATCCTCTCTTTCAAAAAGTACGGCTTGTCTTATCGGATGCGGTCTCGGACTCGGTGACGGCTCGAAAAAGCTCGTCTCAAACGTCATAAAATCAGCAGACGTTCCTCTTATCATCGACGCAGACGGAATAAATGCGATTTGCGGGAATATAAATATACTCAAAGAACGTCGTGCTCCGACAATCATAACTCCTCACCTCGGAGAAATGTCGCGTTTATCTGAAATTCCCGTAAAAGAAATAAGATCCGACAAAATTTCCTGCGCTTTGAAATTTGCATCTCAGTACGCCTGCACCGTCGTTTTGAAGGACAGCACCACCGTTATCGCTTCTCCCGACGGTAAGGTTTTCGTCAATCCGACCGGTAACCCGGGACTTGCAAAAGGCGGAAGCGGAGACGTTTTGGCAGGAATCATAGCGGGTCTCGCGGCTCAGGGTATCGAGCCGTTTTCGGCAGCCGTCTGCGGAGTATATCTGCATGGACTTTGCGCCGACAAAGCTTCCTCGGAACTTTCGGAACGCGGTATGCTGCCCTCCGATTTGCCGGGTAAATTATGCGAGATCTTCAAGGAGCACGACCTCTGATCTTATTTTGGAGGCGTCTTTATGAAACGCGCAATTATAATCTTTTCCGTCTTTGTCATACTTTCCTTTTTTGCGTCCTGTAACAAACCGAAACAAAAGATATCCGATTCTTCGATATCCTCCGCCCTTTCCTCCCCCTATGATACCGAAATGTCGGTATCATATAAGGATATCTCGTTTGACGCAAGGATTCACAAAATACTCCCCGGCTACTGCGATATTTATTTCACGTCGCCAGAATCTCTCAACGGTCTTTCCGTATCCTTCAAAAAGGATATCGCCGAATTCGATTATAAAGGTATTTCGTTTTCTTTGGACCCCGACGAGATATCAGGATCCGCCGCAGTATCATTGATATTGAAAGCTCTCGAAAAAGCCTCTTCGGCAGAAGGCCTTGATTTTTCTCTCGACGGTTCCGCCGTTTGTGTCTGCGGAGAAATTTCAGGTTCGCGTTTTGAACTTAGACTCGACCCGAAAAATTATAATCTTTTTACCCTCAGATCCCCGGAAAACGACCTTTACGTCGAATTTAAAAATTTCGATTTTGTGAAAACCGAATAATTTGAAAAGTTGACATCTGTTTTCCACTGTTGTATAATATATCAATCATGTTATTACACGGAGGCTCATAAAAATGGAATTTGAAATCTCTCAGGCAGTTGAAAAATTTGCCGCATTGGTACGCTCACAGCTCGAGCGCAACGAAAGAATAAAATCAGTTAAGGATTTTATCGACTTTTCGTCTCTTGACAAAATAATCATCGGCGTATGCGGCGGAGACGGAATAGGTCCTATCATCACGAAAGAATCCGCAAGAGTTTTAAAATATCTTTTGGCCGACGAAGTTGCCGCCGGAAAAGTCGAATTTAAAAATATCGACGGTCTTACAATCGAAAACCGCGTCGCCGCAAACAAAGCTATACCCGACGACGTGCTCGCTGAATTAAAACAGTGCCACGTCATTTTAAAGGGTCCGACCACCACCCCGAAAGCGGGCGATCCCTGGCCCAATATTGAAAGTGCGAACGTCGCGATGCGCAAAGAACTCGACCTTTTTGCAAACGTCCGTCCCGTTAAGGTACCCGATCAAGGTATAGACTGGACTTTCTTCAGAGAAAACACGGAGGGCTCCTATACGCTGGGTTCCTGCGGTGTGA
>JAGAEK010000012.1 GCA_017828835.1 Oscillospiraceae bacterium
GCCGGTCCGTCAGCGATGCACTGACCCGCTTCAACCTTTTCTCCGGTCGAAACTATCGGACGCTGGTTGATACATGTTCCCTGGTTCGAACGCATAAACTTAAGTATCTTATAACTATCCTCGGAACCGTCGTCCGCTTTTACGACGATTTCATCGGCGCTGACTTTCGAAACGATTCCTCCGCGCTTCGCCAATACGACGACTCCGGAATCCATAGCCGCTTTGTATTCCATTCCGGTACCGACGATCGGACTTTCGGTCTTGAGAAGAGGTACCGCCTGGCGCTGCATGTTTGAGCCCATCAACGCACGGTTAGCGTCGTCGTTTTCAAGGAACGGTATCATCGCGGTCGCAACGGATACGACCATCTTCGGCGATACGTCCATATAGTCTATTTTTTCTCTCTCTATTTCAAGGAATTCGCTCTTGAATCTCGCGTTTACCTTCGCACGCACGAATCTTCCCTCTTCATCAAGAGGTTCGTTCGCCTGCGCGACGATGAATTCGTCTTCAACGTCAGCCGTCATGTAGACGATCTCGTCCAAAACTTTTCCGGTCGCCTTGTCGACTTTGCGGTAAGGGGCTTCGATAAAGCCGTATTCATTTATTTTAGAAAACGTTGCAAGATAGGATATAAGTCCTATGTTCGGACCTTCAGGAGTCTCGATAGGACACATCCTTCCGTAATGGCTGTAATGTACGTCTCTTACTTCGAAACTCGCGCGATCTCTCGAGAGGCCTCCGGGTCCGAGAGCCGACAAACGGCGCTTATGCGTAAGTTCGGCAAGAGGGTTCGGCTGATCCATAAACTGCGACAGCGGCGAGGAACCGAAAAATTCCTTTATTGCCGCGACCACGGGTCTTATATTGATCAGCGCCTGCGGAGTTATGACGTCCATCTCCTGAGCCTGGATCGTCATCCTTTCACGCACTACTCTTTCCATTCTCGAAAAACCGATCCTGAACTGGTTCTGGAGCAATTCTCCGACGCTTCTTATCCTTCTGTTTCCGAGATGGTCGATATCGTCCGTATCGCCGATCTCATTGGCAAGACAGCAAACGTAATTTATCGACGCAAAAATATCGTCGACTATTATATGATTCGGCATAAGCTCGTCGACCTTCGACGAAATGACTTCTTTGAGCTCGTCTCCGCTCACTCCGGACTCGAGTATTTCTTTCAGCACCGAAAAACGCACCATCTCGTTTATTCCGAGATCCGTGCAGTCGAATCCGACGAAATCTTCTATCCTTACCATGCCGTTGGAAATGACTTTGACGTCTTTCCCGAAAATGTTCACGACGACTGTATCGACGCCGCGTTTTCCGATTTCTTTCGCTTTTTCGGAAGTCAAAACCTCCCCCGCTTCGGCAAGAAGCTCACCCGTCAACGGATCTATGACGTTTTCGGAAAGTTTCTTCCCCGTGATCCTCGGCGCAAGCGCAAGTTTCTTATTATATTTGTATCTTCCGACTCTTGAAAGGTCGTATCTTCTCGGATCGAAGAACAACGCTTCAAGATGAGAACGCGAACTTTCGACCGTGGGGGGCTCGCCCGGACGGAGTTTTCTGTAGACCTCGAGCAATCCTTCTTCAACGCTCTTGGTATTGTCTTTTTCTATCGTCGCACGGATCTTCTCTTCGTCGCCGAAAAAGTCGATTATCTGTGCGTCGGTACCGAGACCGAGAGCTCTGACAAACGTTGTTACCGGCAGTTTGCGGTTTTTGTCTATCCTGACGTAAAACACGTCGTTTGCATCAGTCTCATATTCAAGCCACGCACCCCTGTTCGGGATGATCGTTGACGAAAACAGTTTCTTTCCGGTCTTGTCATATTCCATACCGTAATACACGCCGGGAGATCTTACCAACTGAGATACTATGACTCTCTCGGCTCCGTTAATGACAAACGTTCCGCTGTCGGTCATGAGCGGGAAATCTCCCATGAAGATATCCTGTTCTTTGACCTCGCCAGTCTCTTTGTTCAAAAGACTTGCTCTCACTCTCAGAGGTGCGGCATAAGTTGCATCTCTTTCCTTGGCTTCCTCGATGGTGTATTTCGGTTTGTCATCCAAATGGTAATCGATGAAATCCAAAACAAGATTTCCCGTATAATCGGTAATAGCGGAAACGTCCCTAAAGACTTCTTTAAGTCCTTCCTCCAAAAACCATTTGTACGAGTTTTTCTGTACTTCTATGAGGTTCGGCATCTCAAGTACTTCTTTGATCTTTGCAAAACTCATTCGGACATTTTTTCCGAGCTGCACCGGCTTGACGTTCACCATAGGCTTAATCAACTCCAATTCAAATTTATCCGTCAATTTTTCTTTACTGCTCTTTTTTTGTAATTCCCGACAAAAGTCCACAAGCCCCCTACCCGTCGCAACTTATATTTTTTTGCGGCGAATTTGCGGCTTTTAAAAAATTTTTTGACTTTTTTTGTAGAAAACCCTTGATTTTTTCCTGTGATTATGATACAATTTTTTATGCTTTTAGGCATAAATATCCATTGTGATACAGTATATCATTATATAACGCATTATTTTTCTTGTCAAGTGTTTTTTTCTGCTTGCCAGGAAATTTTTTTTGCAGTTTTTTCTATTGACGGACACCTACCTCTCGAACGGTCGTTCCGGGATAATACCATTCTATACTTTCAAAACAATCAAATCCGCTTTCAACCAAAAATCTCGCGCCGTTTTTCGACAGCCCTACTCCATGGCCCTCCCCTTTTACTACGAAAGTATATCCAGACATACTTTCGCTTATTTCAAAGCTTGACGACGGAATTCCGAGCGCTATACTGAGTGTCGTTCCGCTGACTTTTTTCCCTCCGACCTCGATACTCAGAACGTATCCCGAATTCGAGCGCTCCGCGTTGCCGAAACTTATCTCTTCGCCGCATTCTATACCGTTAGCCGACAGCATTTCCCTGAGCTCGCTTTTTGAAAAAACTTTCGTCGTTATCGCGTCTGTTGACAGCATGTCTCCCACGCTTACGACCGGCACGAGATACTCTCTTGCTTCTCCCCATATGTTTTCGGAACTCTCGGTTTTTCCGGCCGATCTTTCGTGGTATACGCTCACCGCGATCTCTCCGTTATAGAAGATCGCGTATCTACCGGCAAATTTCACCGCATTTTTGATTTTCTGCTTCAGCTGTTCCCAATCCTCTCCGAATTTTTCTTTTGCTTTATCTTCCGTCATGTAACCTTCGCCGGTCTCTGAATCTATTAAGAAATCAACGTCGTTCTCGTCTGCCTGATCTCCGTTTTTTGTTCTTTCCGCGCTTTTCAGTCCGCATGTGTTTATAACTATACCCATTACCTTCAAAAACTCTTCGCTGTCATCCTTTTTCGCCTCAGCCGCGACAGCTCCGAAAAGGTATTCGTCCGCGGATATTTCCCATACTTCTCCCGTCGATATGTCGAGCAGCCGGTATTTTTCCGGCATGTTTATGATCTCTGTCGTATTTCCATTACTATTGTGCGCTGTAATATCGTTTCCCGTTTCCGCCCATACGTCCGTCTCATATTTCGTTTCCGACCTCCTTGTCCCTATTCCGTACGCCATAAGGGGTATAAGCATCGCCATACATCCTGCCACCAAAAACGCCGTTATTGTTTTTTTCATTTTCATTTTCTCCTTTGCTTTTTAAACAAATTTCGTCTTAATTGATTCAAATCGGTAAACATTTGATATCTTTAATTGACATTGTGTTGATCTTCCTTTAAAATTAGTATAGTACGTCTTTTATATTTATATTCGTGCTATACGGTATATCTTCCAATTTATGAGGAAAAATTTATGAAAAAAAGCAAACTGATATTGTCGGCCTTTACCTTGATCACCTTTATACTCGGTATGGTATCTCTTTTTTTCCGAATTACTAATATGATATATTTCACGGACTCTGACGGACTCATATCGAATCTTTCGGAGATCTCCCTGATCCCCTGTATTTCCGTTGCTGTGGTTTTTTTGTTTTCGATCTGTATCGGAGTTTCGATAAGACGCAAAAAACTGCTCTCAGCCGCAAGTGATACGCTCTTTTCCTATAATGTTTCCGAAAATCGCCACGGGACCCATGAGGCGCTTTTCATATCCGGCTGTTTTTCTCTCGTTTACGTGATATATGAATCTATTTTCTTTCTCGTTTTCAACGGCGGTGCGGAATTCAATGAAAATGCCGTTAAGTTTTTCTATATTTTTTTACCTCTCGGTATTTTTTCGGGACTTTTCCTCATATATACCGGTATACAGTTAAGCCTTTTTCATTCGATACCCAAAAGTCAGGCTTACAAACTTGCCTCGCTGTTCCCGCTTCTTTCCGCTCTTGCGAGGCTCGTCTGCATTTATTTCGAGTCGAACTCGCTCCTCTGCAACGCTATGGATCTTTATTCCGTCCTGATTTTGATCTCACTATGTCTTTTCCTGCTTTACTTTGCGTTTTCCGTCTCGGATACCGACAGAATAAAAGCGGCTCCGCCGCTCGTATCGTGGGCGATATTTTTCATTTTCGTATGCAGTTTCTCGGTACTTCCGTCTCTCTGCATGGCAATAGTTTCGGGAGATATGCGTACGGCACTTTTCTTCATCTACCTGCTGTCGTTTATTCCTCTCGCTTTCTCGTTTTCGCGTTCATCAGTCAGATACGGCATATAAATTCGATCCGTGAGGTAAAAATATGTTTGGATACGTAAAACCGTTTCAGCCCGAACTCAAAGTAAAAGAGCTCGACACTTATAAAGCCTTATACTGTTCCCTTTGCAAATCAATGGGCAAATATTCAGGCGTTTTTTCAAGGTTTTTTCTTAATTATGATTTCGTATTTCTCGTTTTGTTATGTCTTTCACTTTCTGACGACGCTCCGGAATTTTGCCAAAAACGCTGTTTTGTCCATCCCATGAAAAAACGGTCTTGCTGTACCTGTTCCCATTCACAAAAGGAACTTATCTTTTGTTCCGACGCCGTATCGATCGCAACTTACTATAAGATTCTTGACAATATCGAGGACAATCCGAAAATTTCGGGAATTTTTTTCAGAATACTTCTTTTGTTTCTTATAGGTCCGAGAAAAAAAGCTATCCGCAGAAATCCGGAGCTTGAAGATATTTTCAAAACCGCTTTTGAAAATCAAATCGAGGTCGAAAACTCCGCCGATACCGATTCCGATAAGGCGGCCCATCCTTTTGCAAACGCTTTATCGACGCTTTTCTCACTTATTTCCGACGACAAAGACACCCGCACCGTACTCGAACGGCTCGGTTATCTGCTCGGACGTTTCATCTACCTTGCGGACGCTTTCGACGACTTTGAAAAAGACAAACGTAAAAATAACTTTAACCCGTTTTCTTCTATGTCAAAAGACGACGCACTCGTTTTTGCAAACGAATCACTGCGTTCGACGGTATATGAACTTAACGTTACTCTCGACTTGCTTTCAGTCCGAAGATACGGTGATATCATCAAAAATATCCTCTCCTTCGGATTGCTTAATACAATAAAAATCATTAACTCTAAAAAGGAGCGTTCGGAATAATGTCTGATCCTTATCAGGTTTTGGGTGTGTCAAGAAACGCAGACGAAAATGAAATAAAAACCGCTTACCGGGAACTTGCAAAAAAATATCATCCGGATAAATATGCCGATTCTCCTCTGAAAGAACTCGCCGAGGAAAAAATGCGGGAAGTGAACGCCGCGTATGACGAAATCATGAAAATACGCCGCGACTCTTCAAAATCTTCCGGATCCGGATATTCTTCTTATTCTTCAAACTACCAGAATTCCGCTAATTCCCGATTTGCCGATATCCGCCGTCTTATTTACCAGAAACGTATTTCGGAGGCAGACGAGCTGCTTGACGGCGTCCCCGAAAATCAGCGCGACGCGGAATGGTTCTTTCTCAAAGGGAATACTCTTTATTCAAAAGGATGGCTCGACCAGGCTGCCGATTATTTTTCCCGCGCCGTACAGATGGATCCGTCAAATTTTGAATACCGTGCGGCTTATAACAGAATAAATCAAAGCCGTAACTTCGGTTATCGCACCACCTCTTCAAACGACTGCAACGGCTGTGATATCTGTTCGTCTCTTCTCTGTGCCGATTGCTGCTGTGAATGTATGGGCGGCGATCTTATCCGGTGCTGCTGAATTTTTTGAGGAGGGTCTTATATGAAAACCTTGAAAAAAAGCGGACTCGTCGCCTTGTGCGGAATGATATCCTCTCTATGCGTCGTACTGATGTTCCTGACCGGTGTCTTTCCGTTCGCTACCTATGCAATACCTGCCATAACCGGTATTCTTATCGTTGTGATAGTCGTTGAACTCTCTCCCGGTTGGGCTACCGTTACTTTTGTTTCCGTTTCAATTCTTTCTCTTTTTATAACTCCGGACAAGGAAGCTGCGATCCTTTTTATCTTTTTCTTCGGCCATTATCCGATACTTAAATCATTCATTGAACGGATAAGGATTCTTATTTTGAGGATCTTATCCAAATTTCTGCTCTTCAACGTCTGTATGATCTCAGGGTATCTTGTCGTGATCCATATAATCGGTATAGCCGACGTTCTTGACGAAATGGGCTCTTTCGGAAAATATTCTCCTCTTATACTGCTTCTTTTCGGAAACGTCATATTCTGGGTCTACGATCTTGCCCTCTCCCGTCTCATAAACGCTTATATATCTTGGTTCAGACCTAAGATTTTAAGACGATTCGGTAAATAATACAAGCTTTATACGGACAACTTTGATTTTTAACTTTATACCGTCCTTTTGCATAATATATTATCGGCAGCGTTAACTTCAGATCACGAAAGGCGGTATAACAATGATAAAAATTATTTTTTTATGTATAGTAATATTTTTATCTTCCCTCGGGCTTGCCGACGTTTCGCTTTACATAAAGCGAAAAATTTACGGAAAACACAAAAATTTCGCCATGGCGGCGTTTATCCCCGTAAAATGCGAGTATCCTCTTTCTTCGACTTCAAAAATCGTAAGATCGACGATGGAAAGCTTTTGTACCCCGGAAAATTCGTTGGTATTTCTTGTTTGCGATGAAACCGACAACGAACTGCTGGACGAATATCGTAATTTTTTCGATGCGGATTTTATTATCCCGCCCTCTCAGAAAGGTTTCGATTTCGTTTCCTCAACTTTAAAAAGTATTATCAATCCTTAATGCCGTACGTAATATGTGAAAAATACGGATACATTTTAAAATCTACAGGAAGGAACAGTTAAATGGATCAACGCTCGGAATACTGTGAAATAGAAGGATGCGTCGAACACATCACATATCGCAACGAGCAAAACGGGTTTACCGTTTTTGATATCGACTATCAAGGGGAACTCGTTTGCGTAGTCGGAGAGATACCCGACGAACTTGCTCCGGGAGAAAACGTAAAGCTTTCAGGCACCTTTTCTTCTCATCCGACGTACGGTGACCAGTTCAAAGCGACTTTATGTATAAAAAAACTTCCGGAATCCGTCGCCGCAATAAGAAAATATCTTGAAAACGGTACGATAAAAGGCATCGGAAAATCCACCGCTAAAAAAATCGTCGATACGTTCGGTAAAAATTCCTTTGACGTAATCGAAAACTCTCCCGAAGAACTTACTTCAATAAAAGGAATCACTTTGAAAAAAGCTTTGGGAATTTCTCAAGAATTCAAAAAACAAAACAGTATAAGAAGCGTTATGGCTCAGCTTTCGGCATATTCTATCCCCGGAGCACTGTCAATAAAACTTTGGAAAAAATTCGGAGACGCCGCCGCAGATGCCGTTGAATTAAATCCTTATTCCGTCTGTGCGCCCGATATCGGCGCCGATTTTGATTTTGCGGACAGGCTTGCGGCATCTTTCGGTATTTCCGCTGCAAATATAAACCGTATCAAAGCCGGACTTATTTTTATCCTTGCCCATAACCTTCAAAACGGCCATACCTGCCTTCCCGTAGACAAACTTCTCACTATGTGTTCCGGATTTTTATGCGTTTCAGAGGACGATTGTATCGCAGGCCTGAACGTCGCCTGCGCCGACAAGGAAATCACCGTCGACAACTTTTCTTCAAGAGATTTTGCATATCTTCCGGAAATGTATGACGCTGAAAGCTACGTCGGCGGACGGCTTGCTTTATTTTCGAAAAAACGCGACATGTCTCATATTCCTGACGATAACGATATCTCCGTTATTGAACGCGAAACCGGTATTTTATACGACTCGGTACAGCGCGAGGCTATAAAACAGGCAATGTCAAACGACCTGTTTATTATGACCGGAGGTCCCGGAACGGGAAAAACAACTACTCTTAACGCTATTATCCTGCTTTCGGAAATGCGCGGCGAATCAGTTGCTCTTGCGGCTCCGACCGGACGCGCAGCAAAACGTATCGCCGAACTTACGGGACACGAAGCTAAAACAATACATAGACTTTTGGAATGTGATTTTTCCGAAAACGACCGTCCGAAATTCAGAAGAAATGAAAAAAATCCGCTGAAAAACGACGTTTTGATAATCGATGAAATGTCTATGGTAGATATCCCGCTGTTTTCTTCGCTACTGCGCGCAGTAAGACTCGGTTCAAGACTTATCCTCGTCGGCGATAAAAATCAGCTTCCTTCGGTAGGACCCGGAAACGTGCTCGGAAATATGATCTCATGCGGCGCCGTCGCCTGCGTCGAACTTACAAGAATATTCCGTCAAGCTGCAGAAAGCATGATCGTAACCAACGCCCACAAGCTTATAAACGGCGAGGCGCCGTCTTATTCGACTTCATCCGGAGATTTCTTCCTTCTCAAACGTCAAAATTATACCGACGCCGCCGATACGGTCACCGATCTATGCTCGAACCGTCTTCCGAAAAGCTACGGTTTCTCGGGAATATGGGATATCCAAACGCTCTGTCCAGGAAAAAAAGGAGAACTCGGTTCTCAAAACCTCAACGTTCTCCTCCAGCGTACCCTTAACCCGCCCTCTCCCGATAAACATGAATTCAAATCTCCGTTCTCTCCCTATCTGTTCCGCGAAAACGACAAAATAATGCAGATAAAAAACAATTATGACATACCTTGGAAGAGATATCCATCAGACACCTCTGTCGAGGATATTATTTCCGGAGCTGCAAAAGATATCGAATTCGGTACCGGGATATTCAACGGCGACATCGGACGCATACTTGCAATAAATCCCGCAAAAAGAACTATACTCACTCTGTTCGATGACAGAGTCGCCGAGTATTCTTTCGATATGTCGGCAGAAATCGAGCCCGCATACGCGATCACCGTGCACAAAAGTCAGGGCAGCGAATACGACGCCGTGATCATGCCTCTGATGCGCCCGACCGAACGGCTCTATTTCCGTAATCTTCTCTACACCGCCGTAACGCGAGCCAAAAAACTGCTCATAATCGTCGGATGCGGCGAAAGCGTCGACTATATGATAAAAAACAACCGCAAGACCGTCAGATATTCAAACCTCGATAAATTTATCCTGCGAGGTTAACGCTATGAAATTTCATTCGTTTTTGTATTATTTCTTCCCGAAACGCTGTCCCGCCTGCAAAAATTTAATACCGCCGGACTCGTTTTTCTGTGACTCCTGCGTTCTCGAATACCTTTCGCTCGTACGTTCGGATTCTATAAAAGGACTTGATTTTCCGGCTTATTTCGTTGCGGACTATTCCGGATGCGTGAAAAAAGCGATACATAAATTCAAAATTTCAGGCGTCACATCTATCCGCCACGATATTGCCCGGGATATGTCGCGCCTCTATTTTTCAAAAATGGCAGCGCTGAATCCCGACGTTATGATCCCCGCACCGTCACACAAGTCGTCGTATTTTAAAAACGGCTATTCTCATACCGATCTGCTCGCACGCGAAATTTCAAAGATCATAAATGTCAGCTACTGTAAAGGCGCACTTGTCAAAACCGTCAAAACTCCGCCGCAGCACACGCTTAACTTGAAAGAGCGTACTCAGAATCTTTCCGGTGCGTTTTCAGTCCCGGATTCAAAACTTCCGCTGATAAAAGGCAAAAACGTTTTGCTCATCGACGATATTTCAACAACCGGCTCCACGTTGAAAGAATGTGAAAAAACTCTCAAAAATCACGGAGCCGCTTCGGTTTCGGCATTACTTTTTGCCTCAACTGAAAATATTTTTAACGGAAATATATAATTTTGCTTTTTTATTCTGTTTTTCAGGCTTATAATATATAATAATAGTATTCGGAAGGAGGCGTCAAAATGTTCGGAGATATAGGTATAGATTTCGGGACCGCCAACGTACTTATTGCGACCGGAAAAAAGATATTATTAAAAGAACCGTCGATCGTATCTATCGATTCACGTTCAAATACCATAATCGCCATCGGTAAAGACGCAGACGCCATGTCCGAACGCGCCCCTGAATATATAAATCCGGTACACCCTCTCTGCGACGGCGTCATCTCAAAATACGGGCTTGCGGAAATCATGCTGAAATATTATCTTCGCAAAACCACCCGTTTCTTTACATTTAAACCGCGTATCGCAATGTGCGTGCCGTCCGGTATCACCGAAGTGGAATCAAAAGCGGTTATCGAAGCCGCTTATTCCGCAGGCGCAAGGAAGGTATTCCTTGTCGACGAGCCTCTTGCCGCCGCCATCGGTGCAGGGCTCAATATTTCAAAGCCCAAAGGCATACTTATCGTCGACATCGGCGGAGGTACCACCGACGTCGCGTTGCTTTCACTGAACGATATCGTCTCGAAGGGCTCGATAAAAATCGCAGGAAACAAATTCGATGACGCTATCGTTTCCGCGATAAGAGAAAAATATAATATTATCATCGGCAGAAAAACCGCCGAACAGATAAAGATCAAAATCGGTTCCGTTATCGGATTCGACGACAACCGCAAACTCGAAATACGCGGCTTGAGCCTTTCTTCAAATCTTCCGAAACAAATAACTATATCCTGGCGTGACGTTTTCGAGCCTCTCTGCGAACTTGCAAAACAGATATCGATCTGTATACGTTCGGTTCTTGAACAGACTCCTCCCGACCTTGTCGGAGACATTATTTCAACCGGTGTTCTTCTGACCGGAGGCGGCTCGCTGCTCCACGGATTCCCACAATACCTCGAAAACTATATCCGCTCCCCTATAATTCTTCCTCCGAACCCTCTTGATTGCGTCGCGCTCGGCTCCGGCAAAATTTTCTCATATCCGGATCTGCTTATAGAAGGCTTCGAGTCTCTGCCGAAATATGACGAACTGCAATTCAAACATATACCTAAATGATCCTCATCACATAAAAAAACGGAAGCACTCGGCTTCCGTTTTCTTTTTTCGTAATTTTCGATCAGTCGCTTATATAAGGCAAAAATGCAAGATGACGTGCACGCTTGATGGCTATCGTCAGCTCTCTCTGATGACGCGCACACGTTCCGGTCACTCTGCGGGGAACGATCTTCGCTCTCTCGGACAGGTATCTTCTCAAACGCGGAACGTCTTTATAATCTATTTGTTCTACCTTATCAACGCAAAACGCACATACTTTCTTATGCGGTTTGCGTCCGTGTGCAAACTTGTCATTACGTTCAAGTTTTTCGTTTTTATCCATATCTTTGCAATCTCCTTTAGTCATTCACGGATAATTTCTCAAAACGGCAGATCCTCTTCATCCTCAAGCTCTTTGAAATCGCCTGTGGATCCGCTCGAATATGTCGAATTGTTCTCAAACTGCGGATAAGCCGGTTCCTGGACCATCGCTTTCGACGGCTGGCTGTCTGAACGAACCGTAGGCACGAAGCTTACGTTGTCCGCAACAACTTCAACTCTCTTGCGTCTTTCGCCGTTCTTGTCGTTATAGGTACGGGTCTCGATCCGTCCCTCAACAACAATCGGACTACCCTTTTGAAAATATTTGCTTACAAATTCTGCGGTGTTGCGCC
>JAGAEK010000098.1 GCA_017828835.1 Oscillospiraceae bacterium
CGTAAGTCCGCGAAAGTCGGGAGAAAGCGCCGGGGGCGCTTTCGATAGCGAGAGAGGCTCCAAAGCCAGCCACCGCAGCGAGCTTCCCCGAAGTGATGGGATTCGAAACGAGCCTGAACAAAACCGCTATTTCAACAAATCGAGCATCTTCGCTTGCTGTATGCAGATCAAAGAGACGTCATATATTGCTTTTGCCTCCTCATCATATACGACAAAGTAAATATCGAGATCGTGCGTTTCAACAAACTCAGACAATAACTCCATGACCGGGCTTGACGTTTCCAAGTGTGTGAATCCGTACTCGCCCGTTCCGAGCGCGGGAATCAAGACCGACCTGAACCCCTGCGCGACGGAAGCTTCCAAAACGTTTTGATATGTTTTGATCAATAATCTGACGGCACTTTTATCTTCATACTCCCATTTTTTCGGTCCCTGCGCAAATATTATCCTGCACGGCAGAGAAAGACCCGGCGTTATCCTGACGTCGGTTACTTTCATTTCGTTTACTCCCGGCGCGTTATAATAACTTATGCCGAAAGTTTTTTCGCAGTATTTCTCCAAAGCGTCTACGCCGGCTTTTTTGAAAATGGCTCCGCTTACTCCCGCGCCGCAGCGCATCATGGGATTTGTCGGCAAAACGATCGCTTCCCCGAGTTTAAGGATCTCATTTGAAACAATATCCCCGCACAGTACAGTCAGCTTGCCCATTTTATACCTCCCGAATTATTTTTCGAGATCATTTTATCTGTTCGGATATACCCAAATCGGGACACGACAAAAAAGCTATTTATTGAATTATTATTGTTCCTCTAATATAATGAAAAATGAAAGGGCTCAACAACAAGGCAAAAACTATTTCCACGAAAACGCCACTAATAAATGATGGAGAATAATCAAATGAAAAGCCAACAAATCATTTTTTCAAACGTTAAAGCATTACACAGATTAAACTTCACCGAAATAATAAAAATACAGGATTTCGACAATGATTTTGCCTTGAATGAAGAATATTATGATTTTGACAATTATATCAGTCCGGGAACGAACAAAAACGGACGTTTCAAAAGCGTTGTGGAATCATGTTGTGATATTTGCCGCAAGGGAGTGCTTGAAAAAGAAGACTCATGGACAAGGTCAGACAAGGACGCATACGACCGCTATTATAAAGATTTTAAATTAAAATACGTTTCACACGGTTCGCATTCCGTTGACTTTTTAAATGCCGCAGGTGTAAACATTGTTGAAGAATGTGCAGATTGGAATGACGTTCCTGTTTTGTTTCTCTTGGAAAACCCGAGTTTGAATTATGAGATATATCAGGAGTGTCCAAACGGAAAGTATCCCACAAACACATGGTATTGGATCCATAGGCGCTTGGAAAAGCCTTCCAATGTGCACTTAGACGACTATCTCGTTCAAGGTTTTTATGGGCGCATGGTATATGCGCTTATTTGTGAGTACTGTCTGCTAAACGCTTATATGACGAATGTCGTAAAATGCGGATTGAGCGGCGAATATAAAGACGGGAAAGAAAGTTATTTGGGCACCTCCTGGTATGACAGAACGTGTATTAAAAGCTGTTTTGAAAATGTTTTGTTAAAAGAAATCAAATGTTTGACTAAAGGTTTCGACAGATTAAAGATTGTCGCTTTCGGAAGTAATGCTTATAAATTGATTGAAAACTGTTTAACAGAAAGAGCAAGCGACCGATCTTCCATAATTAATGAAATAAAAGTCCAACTGGTTCAATTGCCCCATCCTTCAAGTCGAATAAAAACTCTATACAGAAGATACGCCGTCAAAGGAATTATGAATGATCTTCTTTACAATGACTCATCTTTTTTTCTTCAAATAAATCAAATTTGATTGTTCGGCTATTGATCTTAACGATTTATCTTTAAGTAAAACTTCAGTCTTGCTACATAAGCCTACATAGCCAGAAAGAGCACCCTCGCGGTGCTCTTTTTGCTTTTCTCCCCGACTTATGTTAAACTAAACTTATACCAACACACTTTACCGTAGGAGGAATCGCTATGGCAAGAATACTTACCGAGGGGCATCGCGGATGCGCGGCGCTTTATCCCGAAAATACTCTCCTCTCCTTTAAAAAAGCGATCGAAATGGGCGTGGACGCGGTCGAGTTCGACATTTGGCTCTCGAAGGATCACGTCCCGGTCATCTCGCACGACCGCTCGCTCAGGCGCACCTGCGGAGTCGACGTTTCCGTATGCGATCTGACGGTCGAAGAGCTCAAAAAGCTCGACCCCTGCTATGCCGACAAGTTCGGCGAGACCTTCCGCGGGCAGGTCGAGATACCGACCCTTGAAGAGCTGCTTGAGTTTTTCAAAAAAACGCGCCCGTCTCTCCTGCTCGGCGTCGAGATAAAGCAGTATACGGAGGAGACAGCGGACCGCACGGTCGCCCTGCTCAAGGAATACGGCTTTTTCGATAAGTGCTGGCTCTACGCCTTCAACGGACGGATAATCAGATATCTGAAAGAGCGTTACGGCGCCCGCACGATGGCGTATCCCGATTTCAAGATGCAGGAGTTCTGCGGATACGAATGGTACGACGACATAGGGATAGAAATGAGCATCGTTAAGTCGGAGATCTTCAATATCTATCCCTAAAAGGGTATGCCGCTGCATCTCTACTGCGCCGACACGCCCGA
>JAGAEK010000099.1 GCA_017828835.1 Oscillospiraceae bacterium
TGATATATTTGTTCAGTATGCAGGTGTTATAGGTCCTGTCGGTCCCGTCTGCATAATATATCGTCATGGTATTCGATTTCGTCGGCAGGAAGCCTTCGACTACGTCGGTTATGTTCTTCACGCGCTCGTCTTTGGTATATTTATACATCGAACCCGAGAACGATTTTGCAATGGTTATCTGTTCAAAATCCTCAAGAGGCGTCGGTACGAATCCGACGGAAGACGCAAACTGCTGATATGCGTAATATGCTCCGCGCGCCGTCCAATGGTGATCGCTCTTGAAGTAAATATATTCGTTCCTTCTTTCAAAGAGCACGTCGTGGGGATTTACGTAATTTATATCGTCAGAGATAAACTCGCCGAGCTTCTGAAGCGCGTTTTTCTGGTTTACTATGTTTTTCGTCACGTTCGGATCATCAATTATCACAGAAGAAACCGGAGCAATAACCGCGTTGATCCTTGACGACGGGAAGTACTGTTTGTAGAGCGAAAGGATCTGAGCGAAATCCTGGGAACGCTTTGCAGAATAGCTGCCCTGAACGTATACCGCGTCGCCGTAGATAAACAATCCGTTCGAGAAGAAATCGGCCTCCTGTTCCCCGCCGCCGTTGACTTCGGGCTTTGCTACCTCGATGCTGACGGTCACACTCTTGCCGTTTTCATCCGTCGCGGTAACCGTTGCTTTTCCTTCCGCAATACCGGAAACTTTTACTCCTGCTGCGGTCTTTTCAACTCCCGCAATCTTCTCGCTGCTGCTCTTCCAAGTGATCTCTCTTTTTTGGCCGTCACTGAAATCCGCCGCTATGTTGACACTGTTTCCGATGATGATTTTTGCCGAAGCTCTGTCGAGAGTGATTTTATAATCGGCTTCCTGTGAGCTTTCGGAGTTTTGAGATTCTTCTGAAACTTCGGATTCCTGAGACGCCTCTGATTCTTGAGAAGATTCTGAATTCTGAGATTCTTCGTTTGATGATTCGGAATTCTGTGTTTCTTCGGAAGACTCGGAAGATTGAGAGTTGAGTTGTTCTTTCCAGGACTCGTCTTCACTTTCTTCGCTTTCTTCGCTCTGTTCGGGTCCTCCTATAAAGATAAATCCGCCCTTTTTGGCGTATCCGAACATAAGTCCCATTTTCTTCGACGCATTTACCATATTTTCTCTGCCGCAAAAGGTATCGGACACAAAACTATCTATATTTTTAAAATAGGAACCGTCAAGCAGAGAAGCTATTGAAAACTCGGGCATTTTCGACAGATCGCGGTTCTCACTTTCAGAGAACGTCGGACGTTCTTTCTGCAAAAGGTTTATTCCGACGATCACAACGAATACCGCACAAGCGATCGCCGCAACAGTTATATCTATGTTTTTTCTTCCCAATTAAAAGACCTCCTAAAAACGGTAGTACAAAAACGGGTTATACGAGCTGCCGGCAATAAATAAAGTCGAAACGGCGACCATCCCTATCGCCAACAGGGTTTTTACGATCCTTCCCGCTATATATACTTTATCTGTCTCCGCTTTATTTCCGACGATAAGCTTTACCAGCTTAGGTATTATCGGAAGCGAGAACAGCAAGGCAGCTATCAGAAGATATAAGTTCTGAGTCGTTATTGAACTTACGTATATATTCGTAACTTCTTTGATCCCTACTCCGAACATATATCCGAGTTTTTTCCATAAACCGTCTTCAAAAAGGAATATACCCATACCGAACACGGTTATGAAAATAAAATATATCTTGAACACAACGGCTCTTACGATTTTCGGCAGCTTTTCTCCTAAAGGTATCAACAAATATTTTTCAAGCACTATAAGCGCTCCGTAATAGATGCCCCAGATAATATAGTTCCAGGAGGCGCCGTGCCACATTCCGGTCAGTACCCAAACGATCAGAATGTTTCTCATCTGAAGTCTTCTGTTTCCGCCGAGCGGTATATAAACGTAATCTCTGAAGAAAGAGCCAAGCGAGATATGCCAGTTTTTCCAATATTCCGTAGCGGTCGTCGTCGCAAACGGATATCTGAAGTTTTCCATAAAGTCAAAACCAAACATCTTTCCGAGTCCGATCGCCATATCGGAGTATCCCGAAAAATCATAGTAGAGCTGGAATGTGAAGAATAACGTTCCAAGCCATATTCCGAGCAAATTCGCGCCGCCGTCTATTGCGATAAGCTTCTGAGAAGCTACGCCGCAGTTGTTCGCGATCACGGCTTTTTTCGCAAGTCCTATCGAAAATCTCCAGATACCGTCATTGATCTTTGCAATATCAACGTGTCTGTCATCGAGCTGTTTTTCAATGTCTTTATAACGTACGATCGGTCCTGCGATAAGCTGCGGGAATAACGATATATACAGTAAAAGCTTCAGATAAGATCTCTGCGGTTCCGCGTCTCCCCGTTTTACGTCGACGATATAAGATATCGCCTGGAACGAAAAGAAACTTATACCTATCGGAAGCAGTATGTTCGGAACGTTTATATTAAATCCGACAGAACAAAGTGATTTCAAAATAAAGGTAGTATACTTAAAAAACACAAGCACTGCGAGGATAAGCCCGATCCCTATACCCGCAAAAAGTTTCGATTTTTTTGCGTTATCCGTGGTTTTTGCAAGCCTTCCGAAGATATACGAGATGCCGGTAACCCCTAAAAGCAGCAAAACGTATATAGGCTCGCCCCATGCATAGAACACA
>JAGAEK010000100.1 GCA_017828835.1 Oscillospiraceae bacterium
AGTCGAGAACCTCGACACGCAGGTCGCGTAGTTGAGGTTCTCGTTTTTATAAATTTTACCACCTCTTTTTTCGCGGCAAAAGAGGTTTTTATTACGGATTGAAAAGTGCGATTTTTTATAGTATAATTGAGCGTAGCAGTGATAAAAAACGAAAGAAAGGCGAAAATAATATGGATAAGACCGAAAAAAGCACAAACCGCATAAAGGGGTACGCGGTCGTTATCGGAATAGTGTATTTGATATTGCAGCATGGATTTTACTTAACGGGGCATTATTTTGCCGAATGGTTAGGAATCACGCCGTTTTTACCGAAAATACCTTTAGACGATATGATCCCGATCGTATCTGTTTTTATAATACCTTACGTCTGGTCGTATGCTTACTGGGCGATGGGGCCTATGATAGTGTCGAAGTGTGAAAAGGATCATTTTGCCGATTATATGGCGGCAAATCTTGTTGCTTGTATTGCCGGGACGCTTGCGCTTGCGTTTTTCCCGACCTATATGGACAGGATCGCCGAAGGACTATACGAGATTTCGGAAAATCCGACGTTTTTTGAAAAACTGAGGATGTTCTGGTATTCGCTGGACGGATCCGCGATGGCTTACAATCTCTTGCCGAGTTTCCATTGTATAAACAGTACTCTTTGTTATTTGGGTGTTGCCGGGCGCAAAGAGATACCCAAATGGGTCAGGATATATTCTCTTATAACGACGCTGCTGATCTATGCATCTACCGTATACGTAAAACAGCATTATTTTTTGGATATAATAACCGGAGTAGCGCTTGCGGCGATAGCGTATTTTGTTTGCAAGAAGTTTCACTGGGGAAGAATGTTTGCGCCGATCGAGCGCCTGTATAATAAACTGAAGACGGCAAACGAAAATGGCGAACACACAGAGCTCTCGTGCGGATATGATTGTGATATTGAAGATGAAGAACATCCTTGTCAAAAGAATATAAGAGGAAATCACGTTGCTCTTTGCGAACAAGGTCGAGCAGGTATTGCGAGAATTGTTGATAGTGTAAACGATTCTGTAATAAGAGATTTTGCACTTTCAAGAAGAGATGCTATGGATAGATGTATTGGTCTTGGTAAAAAATTTATTATGCATTTTGATAAAGTTTATCATAATCCTTCAAGTAGAGATACTTCTCATTGGAAAAATGAAATGCAATCTTGGTGGAACTCTATAAAACAAATTAAACTTAAAGAACGCAATGCTGAGTTACTTAATGGAGAAATTCGTGATTGGTTTTTAACTGCAGGAGCGAATCCTGAGGATTTTATGACAAACGCAGATTTTGAAGAAAAAAAGGCATACGATATTTTTTCAGAAAATATTCTTAGAAATAATAACGTAGAATTATCTTTTTCTAAAACTATTAAATCAGAAGGCGTGACAAACGTGCTGAGAGATTGCCGCGAACGATAAATAATTATCGGCAGTTTGATTTTTCAAGCTGTCGGTTTTTATAAGGAGGGCGAAAAATGAAGATACTCGCAGTTTTTACCGGCGGTACGATAGCGTGTTCCGTTTCGGAAGAGTATATGCGTCCTGACGGCGACAATAAATATCTGTTATTGGACAATTATAAAAGAACGCATAAAAACGGTGATCTGTTTGACATAAAGCAACCTTATTGTATTTTGAGCGAGCAGGTAAAAGCGGAGCATATACGCATACTGACGGAACTTATAATAAAGTCGTGCGGCGATTATGACGGGATCGTGGTTATGCACGGCACGGACACGCTGCAGTACGTCGCTTCCGCCGTCGCGTATTCTTTGGGAAATTCCGTTAAGATACCGATAATTTTCGTGTCATCGAATTATCCGCTGGAGGATCCGAAAGCAAACGGCTACGCTAATTTTGAAGCCGCAGTCGAGTTTGTACGTTCAAGGGAAGAGGGAGTATTTATCTCCTATCGGAATCCCGGCGAAGATACGACGCTGATCCATCTTGCGACGCGTGCTCTCGCGCAAGCGGAGCAAAACGACCGGATCGACAGTGTTGCAAATATGTATTTTGCCGCTTACCGCAACGGAGAGTTAAAGAAAAATCCCGGATTTTGCAAAGGCGGATACTCAAAAGGTTTAGGTATATTGGAGCTGAGTGAAAACAGCGGTATTTTGGTAGTACATTCACATCCCGGAGATTCGTTTTCATACTGTCTGGACAACGTGAAAGCAGTTATACTTTGTCCTTATCATTCCGGAACGTTAAATACGGATTCCGAATATTTGAAAAGCTTTTGTGATAAAGCGCGGGGAAAAAACATTCCGGTATTTGTTGCGGATACTTTCGGCGGAAAAGAGTACGAAAGTGCAAAACTTTATCCGGAATACGGAATAATTTCCCTGCCGCGTGCGGCATTTCCGGCAGTATATATAAAAATATGGATAGCAGTCAGCAGGGGAACAGGGATACTGCCGTTTATGCAGGACTCAGTTGCGGGTGAATTTTCAGAGTGATATTTTTCTTGATCGGCGCAGGTATTTTAGGGATGTCAAGCTATTGACATCATAAAAAAACATGATATAATACTACTTGTTGCGGAGAGGTATCGAAGCGGTCATAACGAGGCGGTCTTGAAAACCGTTTGACAGCAATGTCACAAGGGTTCGAATCCCTTCC
>JAGAEK010000101.1 GCA_017828835.1 Oscillospiraceae bacterium
GAGGAACATCCGGACACAATTCGCGGGAACTCGGATCTTTGGGGAAAAAAGTAAGAATGGATTAATATCAGTACCTTTGGCACCGACGCAAAACAATGCGCCGGTGCTTTGGCAGTAAACGATTTTACATACAAAATTGAGAGACAGTTTCAGAGAAGCGGCAAAAAAATACGGGCTCGAGATCGTTGAGGAGATCGATACGATCGATATCGCGGAACAAGCCGAAAAGATGGCGAAAAAAGCGTTTTCGAAATATAACGACATCGACGGTATATATATAAGTTCTGCAAACTCTATAAAAATACTTGAAACAGTCAAAAAACTCAGGCTTGGAGGTAAGATCAAAATAATAACCTCCGACGTTTTCGATGAGTTGAAACCGTATCTGGATGAAGAGATAGTCACGGCTACGATCTATCAGGATCCTTACCATCAGGCTAAGAGAAATCTGGAAAAGCTCTATAATTATATCGCTTACGGAGAACAAGTCAGCAAAATAATTTTTACCGATCCGGTTTTGGTAATGAGATCGAATTGGAATCTGCTCTACGGAAGCAACAGAACGGTTAATAAATTGTGATATAGACGGACAATATAAAAGCTCCCTGCCTTAAAGGCGGGGAGCTTAGTTTTACGGGTATAATTTCGGATCAGGGAAGGAGCTTAAAGTTAGGCATATATCCGTGAATTCTGAAAGCGCTGAAAGTTTCAGCGTATTCGCATCCGCATTGCAGTCCGCGGAATGCGTTCATTTTTTCAATGTCGGCGGTAAGTCCGGAACCGAAAACTTCCATCCATGCGCTCTGGCTTTTGTGCATAGAGAGGGCTTTTTTCTTTATCTCGAATACGTCGGAAATATCGACGTAAACTTCAGGCAGATAGTTCACACCCATGCCGTGCTCCCAAAAGAAAAGGGAAGGAGTTTTTTCGCAGGGAGGAAGAGTTGCCTGTTGGAGTTTTCCGGGAAGAGAAAGCATCATAGCGCTTACCATTTTTGAAATCGCAGCGTGATCGGGGCTGGGATCCGTGGGAGCGTGGGTGAAGATAACGTCCGGTTGAGCCCAGCGGATAGCGTCGAGAACGTCCGTACGGGCCTGATTGCAGTCGAAAAGACGTTCGTCGTCATAGCGAAGGAATCTGAGCTCCGCATCATAGAATTTTGCGGCCTCTTTCATCTCTGCTTCGCGTGTTGCGGCAATTTCTTCGCGAGTTGGGATTTCGTTTGATCCGGTATTACCGCTCGTGGCGAGAGCAATAAAGATCTTATGTCCCTGTTGTTTATATTTCAATAACGTTCCGGCAACTGAATATTCAATGTCGTCAGGATGCGCACCGAAAGCAAGTATATTCATAATAAAGTCCTTCTTTCAAAAAATGATCGTAGTGAATTATACTCAAGGGCAGACCGATAAGTCTGCCCTTGCGAAAGATACTGTGATTTAATTAGCAGCCCATGAGAAGTTCCATAACGTACATTTCAAGAGCTTCATAGTTGCGCTCAGCTACGCACTTAGCTTGGAAAGCACGGTCAAATTTTGCGACTTTCTCTTCAAGCATGCAAGCGATCTTGAGGGAGTTCTGCAGGTGACGATATTGATCTTCGGGTTTCTGAGTACGCATTGCTTTAACGTCAAGACCGACCATTTCGCCGTGTGCGCCGTAGTTATTATCGCAGAGAACTTTGATCTGGTTGAAAGCGCCGCGGAGAGATTCAACACCGAAGCTCTTGTCTTGGTCGTAACGGCAGCCGTTCTGATCGTTGAGGTGAACGGAACCGAGTTTTCCGAATTTAAGAGCAAAAGCCATTTCGTTTGCGGGATCAAGTCCGGCGAGGATGGCGTGTGCAGACTCGAGAACAGCGCCTACACGGTTAGGATCTTTCGAAGCAGCGGATACAGCCATAACGTGACCGATTGTTCCGCAGTAGCTGCGATCGATGGGCTCGTTGGGTTTGGATTCGATGAGTACTTTGATCTTGCTGTCGTAAGCAAGCATATCGTTGATAGAATCGATGAGTTGTCCGATCTTCTGAACGGGATCCTTGGATTCTGCGCAAAGAGTACCTTCGCGAGCGAGCCAAAGAACGATATTTTTTGCGCCCAGAGCATTGGCTATATCGATAGAGCGATAAGCTCTCCACATAGCGAATTCATAGTCTTCTTTGCTGTTGGAAGTGAAACCGCCGTCTGTTGTGTGGGGATCCATCCAAAGACGAGGAGCTACGAATTCAGCTACCAAGCCGTATTTGTCAAGAGTTGCCTTAACGTCTTTTGCATAATCGATGATTTGTTTCTCGGTCATATTGTTCATATCGGGAACAGCATCATCATCATGGAACTGGACACCGGAAAGTCCGATCTCTTTGAATTTTGCAAACTTGCTTTCGATATCAACTGTCGGACGAACGCCGGGGCCGAAAGCCTCAACACCCTCGTTTACGTTCCAAGGACCTGCGGTAAATTTAAATCTGCTCATTGTAATACCTCCATCTAATTTTTTATTTTAATTTTTTAAAGCGTAAATTATTTAATGGCTACCCAAGATTTTGTCTTGCTGCTCTCAACGATGGCTTCGGTGAGTTTCATTATATAATGTCCCTCTTCAAAGGTTGCAAAATCAGGAGTATCGACACCGATTTTTTTACCGTCTCCGATGAACTTATAGAATGCATAGATGTTATTGCGGAAAGCGTCGTTCCAGCCCTCGGGATGTCCGCCTGCCAAATAAGTGTACTTGCGGGCTTCGGGAGTCATATGATTGGGGTTGCGTTTTACGAGATAGTTCGGACCGTCTCTCCAGCCCATCCACATCTCGTCGGCACGCTCCTGCTCCCATTTCATGGATCCTTTTGAACCGTTGATCTCAACGACAAGTCCGCAACCGTGTCCGGCGCTTACTTCGGATACACAGAACACACCGTGTACTCCGTTATCCATTTCAAAGAGTATTGCGCCCCAGTCTTCGGTCTTGACGGGTTTTTCCTCGTATTCTGTATTTGTGTTGAGAGAGAAGGTTTCGACCTGACCCTTCGGCTTTTTACGAACGGGGATCGTGATAACGAGATCAGCGCAAACCTTTGTGATTTTTGCACCGAGGATCGTTTGAACGGTATCCATCCAGTGTGACCCGATATCGGCTACACAACGGGAAGGTCCGCAGATCTCAGGTTCGATACGCCAGTTGTAGTCTGTGTCATAAAGCAGGAAGTCCTGCAAATAAGTACCGTGCGCAAGAGTTGCTTTTCCGATATCGCCGTTGATGTATTTTTGTTTCATCTCGCGAACGAGAGGATTCATGCGGTAGTTAAAGCTTACGCCTGCGACAGTGTCAGGATACTGTTTGAGCAATTCGAGCATCTTTTCAGATTCGGAACTGAAGCGGGCGAGGGGCTTTTCAGAGAAAATATGCTTGCCTGACTTGATGATTTTTTCATTTATCTCAAGGTGAAGGAAGTTAGGAGTGCAGTTGTGTACTACTTCTACTTCGGGGTCGGCAAGTAATTCTTCGATCGAACCGTAGCATCTGGGAATGTTATATTCATCGGCTTTTTTCTTTGCAAGGTCGAAGTTTGCATCGGCAACAGCTACGAGTTCGGCAAAACCTATACGGCGAATGGCTTCAATGTGGCTTACACCGATGAAACCCATACCGATTATACCGGCTTTTATTTTTCTCATGTTTTGGTATGCTCCTTTCGGTGATATAAATTTTGATTAGGGAGGTTCCTCAAAGAAGGAGCCTCCCTTAAGAAAACCATGTTAATTACAGAACTTCTTTAAGTACCGCAACAAGGTTGGCTGCAACAGACTTGATTTCGGCTTCGGTGGAATTGATGTTGATACCGAAAGCGGAACCGAGTCCTGCGTCTACAACACCTACGCTGATGTTCATAGCACGGTCAAGGATATCATCAGTCTTAGGAAGCATATGTTTGTAATATTTAACGGGTTTGTTGTATTTTGTGCAATCATAAGGACAAGAGCAATTTCCGGCAGCGGTCTTTTGATCAAGGATCTGCTCCATGTTGTTATATACGTGCCAACCGGAATGAGAAATGGTCTTGGAACCGATCTTCTCACCGAGCTTATCGGCGATTTCCTTGGAAGGAAGGAGGATAGTGAGAAGAGTTGCACACTCGTGCGGGTCGTTGATGACTCTGAATCCGAGTCCTTCGACCTTCATGAGTTCTTTTTTGAGCATAGCTTTCTTTGCGCGGAGAGTGTCGAGGATCATCGGGAGTTTACGGAGCTGAGCGAGAGATACCGCACCGGTAAGCTCGTTCATTCTCATGTTCATTCCGACAAAGCTTCTGTTACCGACTTCAACGCCCATTCTGGAAGGCTTGTGGCCTTGATCATGGAAACCGAAAGCTCTCTCATAAAGATCGTAATCGTTTGTTACGACAGCACCGCCGTCTCCTGCGGTAATGGTCTTGAATACGTTGAGCGAGTAAGCGCCGATATCACCGATGGTACCGACTTTCTTGCCCTTATATTCAGCGCCGACAGCCTGGCAGCAATCCTCGATAACTTTGAGGTTGTGTTTTTTGGCGATAGCCATAATTCTGTCCATATCGCAAGGGTTACCGAGCATATGTACGGGAACGATAGCTTTTGTTTTGTCTGTGATCTTTCTTTCGATATCGTCGGGATCAATAGTCAAAGATTCGTTGATCTCAGCGAGTACGGGAATAGCGTTGGAAAGAATGATCGTTGATATGGAAGCGATAAACGTGTAACCGGGAACGATTACTTCATCGCCGGCACCGATTCCGAGAGCTGCGAGGCAGCACAAAAGCGATCCGGTACCGCTGCTTGTAGCTACGCAATATTTTGCGCCCATGTGAGCGGCAAACTCTTTTTCAAAAGTAGCTACCTTGTGTTTGAATTTGGGGTCATCCTCTTTTCCGTATCTGAAAAGGAATCCGGAATCAAGAACGTCCATAACTTCTTTTCTTTCTTCTTCTCCGAAGACGTAAGAACCAGGTCCTCCTGCCATAATAAAAACCTCCTAAAAATATATTGTATATTGTTTTTACTAATTCAGTATACAAAAAACAATACGAAAAATAAATAGGCAATGCCAACGAAAACGATTAAAATTTTTTGGGGATACTGCACAAATTATGAATTATGCAGTAAATCATATAAAATTATAATCGATTCCTCTATAAATATAACAAATTATAATTATTTTTTCAATAGCAAAATGAAATATTTTTACAAAAATTGCGTTAAAAAATACATTTACAATTCACGGTTTAAAATATATAATCATAGCAAGAAAACCTATAAAAAGGAGGAAGCAGTCGTGAAAATAAGGTCAGAATTGTTCAGAGGTGCCGCGGCGAAATGGGACATGGCGGATCTGATAGGGTTTGAGGATTATCCTTATGATCTTGAAAGTTACGGTGAAGTTAATTTCAACGGGCTTGAAATCGAAAACGACAGGGAAAAAGCTTATGAACGCGGAAGCGACGGAAGGTTTGTCCAGCTTTGCGGAGGATATCTGCAGTTGAACAGATACAGAGCAAGGAGATTAAGACCGAAAAATAATTCGTTGTCAATATATTTCAGAGCAAATATTTCTTCCGGCGACGGCGGTTGTCTTTATTATTCGGATTGTATCGCGCTTTCAATACATAAAAGCGGGTTGGCGGCGGCATTTTTGGCAACTGAAACGAAATGCGGCGCGACCTACAGAGAGATCCCTCTCGCGCATATAAAAAGAGAAGGATGGAGCGATATTTTTCTTGTTGTCGGAGACGGAGAACTAAAACTTTATCAGGATTCCGTTTTACTGATAACGGTGCCGATAAAATGGAATATCACTGCTGCTTTTGACGACGATATAATAATAGGCGGTTTCAGGGTTTTGAAACCGGATACCTACGGTACGGCCGTTCCCGTCGACAGGTTCAGCGGAGTCTGTATAGATACAGTCGCGATCTGGGATCGAAAACTTTCGGACGAGGAGATCGAGAAAATATCTTGCGCAAAAATAAAGACGGAACCGGAAAACGCCAGAAAAAGAGTAAGTCTTGCTTATAACGAATTTTTTGACGCTTCGGTCGAAAGAGATAAAGAAAGATGCAAAAAACTGTGGTATGAGATGCAAAAAGAAATGGCGCAGGACGTTGAGCGTCCGGCATTCCACCTTTCGCAGCCTCTCGGATTTATTTTCGATCCGTGCGGAGCATATTTCAACGACGGAAAATATCACGTTTTTTCATACAGAAACATACAGTATCTGCTTGCTTATGCGGGACTTGACCATTACGTCAGCGACGATCTGATACATTGGTACGGATACCCGATAAGTCCCATGGCGGACTCGGATTTCGACGTCTTCGGTATATATCTTATGAACCATTTCAGGGATGAAAACGGAAAAGTCAGAACACTTTACACGGGCCAGGGCAAAGAAGGCAAGATGGGGATACTCGCCGATATCAACGACGATATGACGCTCTATTACGGTAAGCACGCCGTCATAAAAAAATACCATCACGACGGGTTCGTTTTCAGACGTGACGGAAAATGGTATACCATAACCGCGAAAATGATGCGCAATAAGCGCGAGAACGGAAAGGGCGACGGTATTATGCTTTTGTCCTCCGACGATCTTGAAAATTGGATCGAAGAGAGCGAAATATTCACGTCGGACGGTTTTGCGGAATTTCCGTATCTGTTGAATTTCGGAGAAAAAGATCTGTTGATAATGGGATGCCGTCCGGTGAGATATTGGATAGGCAAAATGGATTGGGAGAGCAAAAAATTCATTGCGGACGACGAAATCGGTAAACAGCTCGATTATACGAATCCGTTTCCTTGTTTTAATCCTCTTTGCGTGGACAACAAGGGCGAAAACGGTGAAGAACGGAGAATAATCATGCAGCTTTACGGCTATATGGGATCGGCCGGATTTATGCCTTGGAGTTGTGTACACGCGATACCGAGAAGTTTAAAATGCGACGTCGAAAAATTGATTCAGGAGCCGGTCAAAGAGATTGCGGCGATTCGCAGAAACGAAAGAAAATTTGCCGGAGTAAATTTATCGGAAGGCGCGTTTTCCGAACGCTGCGGCAACGTCGGAGAGATAATTGCGGAATTCAGCGGGGTCAAAAGCGGGAAATGCGGTATACGTATTAAAAACGCGGATGCAAAAAGTTTTGAAGTATATTTTGATGCTGCGGCTGACGAATTCGGCGCCGCGGGCGATTTGAAACAAAGCGGCAAAGGAGCGGCTTATCAAAAAGGAGATAAAGTAAAACTGCATTTACTTTTTGACAAAAGACTCGTCGAGGGATTTTGCAACGGACAATCGTGCACTACCGCTGCCGACTTTTTCATTTCAGACGACGCAACGGCGGAATTTTTTGCAGAGGAAAGCGGATGTACGGCTGATATTGCGATTTGGGATATTGAAAACAGCGTATATTAATAAAAAAGTAAGCATTTTTTGAGTTAAAGAAAACTTTTCAGTGCTTTGCGGTGTTTATTACAGTGAAAGGGTGTGAAAGGATGACGGAAGAAGAGTTCGAGACTTTTTTATCGGCCGAAAAAGAGATGCTTTCTTCGTTCTGTCGTTCTTTGTGTCAGAATGAACACGATGCACAGGATCTGTTTCAGGAGACGGTGCTGAAATTTTGGAAACGCAAAGCACAGTTGAAATCTGTCGACGGCCTGCACACGTACCTTTTCAGAATATGCGTCAATACTTATCGGAATATGATCCGTTCAAAGAAAAGGCGTCCGGAGGTATATGAAGAGGAAAGAGAAGAGTACCTCGACAATATACCGGATAAAAGCAACCGCGAGGAATACGTTTTGCTTTATGACGCCGTAAGCCGATTGAAGACGAACAGCAGGATCGTGCTTACGTTAACGTATTTCAAGGATTTGAGCGAAAAAGAGGTTGCCGAGATTTTGAACCTTCCGATCGGAACGGTCAAAACGAGATTGTTGACTGCAAAACGAGAACTGAAAAAGGAGTTGACAACATGAAAATCGACGAACAAAAACTTGAAGAAATGCTTAAAAACGAAATGAATACGACCGAAAAAACGCCGTTCAGTGCGAAAATACCGCAAAAGCAGCCGTTCAGATTACCGAAATGGAGCTTTGCGGCGGCGGGTGTAGCGGCAGCGATCGCGATAGTGGCGCTGGTCGGGGTCAACGGTATGAAAAATAAACCCCCTATAAATAATTATGAATCACAAGTCAGCGACGCTGATGCGGGAGAAATAAAAGAAATAAATTATCAAGAGCCCGACGATTATTACAGCGGATATGAATCGCAAGTCAGCGATGCCGACGCGGGAAAAACAGATCAAGAGCCCGACGAATATTACAGCGGACCGGTCGATAACACGGAAAACGGCGAAAAACCGGACAACAACATGGAAAACGGA
>JAGAEK010000102.1 GCA_017828835.1 Oscillospiraceae bacterium
ACAACCGTAAAGGAGATGTCCGTATGAAAAAAATGTTTACGCCGGTGGAACTCATGATCGTGGTCGTATGTCTGGCGCTTCTCGCCGCGCTGATGCTCGGCGCGGCCTCGCGAAGCTCCGCGCGCGAGGCGCACTGCGCCGACAAACTGCGCAATCTGCTCAAGATCTCGCACCAGTACGTAACCGACCACCGGGGCATGTGGATGGCGCCCTGCAACACCAAAAACGGCGCCTATGTGCGCGCCTTGTCGCAGGGCAGATACCTCAAGTCCTCGTGGCGGACGCTGATGACCGCGCGCGAGACCGAGATCACTTGCCCCGAACTCCCCCGGGTGCCCCGTTACCCGACGATGCAGGGGTACGGCGCGATATACAACAACGGTTCCAGCTACGACCCGCAGGTCGGCATCTACATCTACAGCCCCGAATACGCCTTCACCGGAACGGGCAAAGGGCGGCGGCAGGTCGCGTGGGCGAAACGGATCTGGTTCGCGGATTCGCTCAATCTGCTCAAGCCGCCTTATCCTTCGCCGCTGCTCTTCGGCACCCACGCCGCTTATCCCAAGGGCGCCGAGGTTTTCGGCGCCGTCAATCTGATCTTACGCAGAGAGCGAAAAGAACAAATCGCTTAAACAATATTAAAACGCCCCGAAAGTTTGACTCTTTCGGGGTATATTTTTACGTAAAAAACGAGCCCGGTATTTTTCACCGGGCTCAGGATCCAGATCATATTATTGCTGTTGTGCAGACTTTTTTGATTTTATTATCGCCAGTACCCAGCTCGCCAAAAGCAATACTCCAGAGACTATGTAGATAATAAGCTCTACCTGCGAAGCGTTCGCGGCGCTTGAATCACGGAAGAATTCAAGCAGCTGTCCCGCAAGTATGAACGCCATCAGAACGGGCGTTACGAACATTATGCAAATCTTATAGAACACTACGAACCCTTTGCAGCTGCGGCCCTGAGAATCGATCTCTTCCAAAATCGGTTTCGACTTCAGTTCCCAACCGACCATAACCGACATTATCATCGCGCCCAGAGGCATCGCTATACCTTCAGACCAGCAATCCATAAAGTCAAGGAAGCAATCCTTCCAAGCGGGTGCCGAGCTCCAGAATTTGAATATTCCGCTCGCTCCGAGTCCGTCGATCGCAACAAGGATAGCTTCGACCGCTATCGCGATACATACCCAAAGCGTGATCTTCTGACGGTTTCCTTCTTTTTTGCGGCTCGCCGCTCTGTCCATAAAGAACGTAACTACGACCTCAGTCAACGAGATCGCGGAAGAAATCGCAGCGATAAGTACCAATAAATAGAAGACGACGCCGAACAGAGGTCCTATAGCTCCCATCTCTGCGAAAACGTCCTGCAGCGTTACGAACAAAAGCTTCGGTCCGCCGAGTTTTATGTCGGAATAAGGAACACCGTTTTTGATCCCGTTCGCAACAGCCGCCGGTATGACCGCTATACCTGCCATTATGGCAACGATCGTATCCGCCGCTATGATAACTACCGAATTTTTCTTAAGGTTCTCTTTTTTGCCGAGATAAGATCCGTAAGTGATCATAACGCCCATCGCAAGAGACAGCGAGAAGAACATCTGTCCTCCTGCCGACGCAAGTACGGAAATAAACGAAGGCGCCTCCGAAATAAATCCTGCCTCGACCGCGTAGCCGGGCTTGAACATGAATTTCAATCCTTCGACCGCTCCGTCAAGAGTTAACGCACGGATGATTATGATGACCAGCATTACAAATAACGCCGGCATACCGATTTTGTTGAACTTCTCAATACCTGCAGCAACTCCGCTTTTGTTTATGAAATAACAGAGCGCTAAAAATACCAACGTGAATATCGCGCAGCCCAAAGGATTTGTGAGCATCGCGCCGAACGTTCCGCTGCCTCCGAGCGAAACATCGAAATTCGATTGGATACCGAACGAAAGTTCCGCCATGTTCAACGACATATACTGCAAACAGTATCCGCCGAGAACGCTGTAAAAGCTCATGATAAGGAACGGTGCAAGAACAGCGAGCCATCCAAGCCATTTGAACTTCTTTGTGATGCTGTAATAAGCTCCCATGGCTCCGCGTCCGGTTTTACGTCCCAACGCAAGCTCGGATACCATGATCACAAATCCGACCACTATCGTAAGCGCGACATACACCAATAAGAACAGCAGTCCTCCGGATTTACCCATTTTGTAAGGGAATCCCCAAATGTTTCCGAGTCCTACCGCTGAACCTATTGCCGCAAGTAAAAACCCTATATTGCTTCCCCAAGAAGCACGTTTCTCCTCCACTTTTCATCCCTCTTTTTTTAAAATTTTTTTACTTTGAGAGTATCTCCTATTATATTAGTTTACTCAAGCTAAGTCAAGTGACTTTTTATGACTTATTTGGTCCCGAAAAGTTCTGAAATCAACCCTGCGCACTTG
Organism: Oscillospiraceae bacterium; assembly: GCA_017828835.1. GTDB lineage: Bacteria > Bacillota > Clostridia > Oscillospirales > Ruminococcaceae > RGIG8367. Next base: position 2,439 of record JAGAEK010000102.1, read on the forward strand.
GAATAAACACCTATAAAAATGAATATTGTCATACTATTGGTAACTTTTAAACAAGTAATTTGCTAAAAAGTGTACTATAATAATAATTGTAATCAGGATTTTGATTTATATGTCTTTTTGTATTCGCTCGGCGTAATTCCTTTATAGCGTTTGAATATCTTGATAAAATAGCTCAGATCGTTAAACCCGCTTTCCAATGCGGCGTCCGTAACCGAAAGATCGGAATAGATCATAAGATGACACGCGTTTTCTATCCTCAGATTGTTTATATACTCTACCGGAGTCATCAAAGTATAATCTTTGAAAAGTCTGCAAAGGTATTTCGTGCTTAAATTGCCAACACCGGCTATATCCGAAAGAGTTAAGTTTTCGGTATAATTGTTCTGTATCCAGTCGATGATCTTACCGACCGTCTGATTTTGTTTTTCTGTCCTGCCCGCAGAATGAGTCTGACTTATCATATTTTCTTTGTAAAGCGAAGAAAAGACTTTATAGAGCGCAGCGTAGATATCGAGTTCGTTATTCGTCAACGATCTTCCGCATTCGTCGAAAAGCAGGTTTATCGAATCATAAGTTTCAGGTTTCCCCGCCGTAAGCGGAAAGACCGCAACTCTGCGGTTTATTATCGGCATGATATAGGTTTCGGCAATATCGTTTTTGTGTTTGCAGAGCATGGCGGGATCGAAAACGATACATTCGTAAAAGCAGTTTTCAAGCACGCCTCTGTGAAGCGTTCCGCTTTGAATTATGATCTGTTCGCCGGCATTGACGGTATATAAAATATTGTCAAGAAAAATTTTCATAGTACCGGTCTTGATCCTTATGAATTCCAGTTCCTTATGCCAATGCAGCGGCTCAAATCTGTTGACGTAATAATATTCCAGCGGAAAATTCGGTTCGCCGTGTTTTTTCTTCTCGTTGTAATCGGTATATTTCAACGCGTCTCACTTCCTTAGACTATATTTTAAATTATTTTTTCAAAATATACAATATAAAAAACGGAGGTATGAAAATAATGTCAGAGAATCGATATTTGCAGGATTACCCGGTAATAGGCATAAGACCTACAATCGACGGACGCAGAGGAGTTCTCGGCGTACGCGAATCGCTCGAAGATCAGACCATGAACATGGCAAAAGCCGCCGCTGAGCTGTTTTCGAAAAACCTCAAATATTCAAACGGCGAACCGGTAAAAGTCATCATCGCCGACACCACGATCGGCAGAGTCGCCGAAGCCGCCGCCTGTGCCGACAAATTCCGCAAAGCCGGTGTCGACATCACCCTGACCGTTACCCCCTGCTGGTGTTACGGCGCGGAGACCATGGATATGGACCCGAACACAATAAAAGCGGTTTGGGGGTTTAACGGTACCGAAAGACCCGGAGCCGTATATCTCGCGTCAGTACTTGCGACGCACGCTCAGAAGGGGTTGCCGGCATTCGGTATTTACGGTCATGACGTGTGCGACGCAAACGACGTCGATATTCCCGAAGACGTCAAAGAAAAACTCCTTCGTTTCGGCAGAGCCGCAGTAGCCGCCGCCACAATGCAGGGCAAATCTTATCTGCAGATCGGCTCTATCACTATGGGTATCGGCGGATCCATAATCGATCCGAATTTTATCGAAGATTACCTCGGCATGCGTGTCGAATCGGTCGATGAGGTCGAAATCATTCGCCGTATCACTGAAGAGATCTACGATAAAAAAGAATACGAAAAAGCTCTCGAATGGTCAAAGAAATACTGTAAAGAGGGTTTCGACAAGAATCCGGAAAACCTTCAGAAATCCGCGGCACAGAAAAAGAAAGATTGGGAATTCACGGTCAAAATGTGCGTCATAATAAAAGACCTTATGAACGGAAACAAAAAACTTCCCAAGGGCTGTGAGGAAGAAGCACTCGGCCATAACGCCATAGCCGCCGGTTTTCAGGGACAGCGCCAGTGGACCGATTTTTATCCGAACTGCGATTTCCCCGAATCGCTATTGAATACGTCGTTTGACTGGAACGGAGCAAGAGAACCTTACATACTCGCGACCGAAAACGACGTGCTCAACGGGATCGGTATGCTGTTCATGAAATTGCTCACAAACCGTGCGCAGATGTTTGCCGACGTCCGTACCTGCTGGAACGGCAGATCAGTCAAAAGAACGACCGGATACGATCTCGAAGGCCACGCCAAAGACGCCGACGGCTTTATCCACCTTATAAACTCCGGTGCTTGCTGCCTTGACGCCTGCGGCGCCGCAAAGGACGAAAACGGCAACGCCGTTATGAAACCGTGGTACGAAGTAACCGCTGCCGATCAAAAAGCAATAATGAAAAATACCACCTGGAACTATGCCGACCTCGGATATTTCAGAGGAGGCGGATTTTCTTCCCGCTTTGAAACAAAAGCGGAAATGCCCGCTACTATGATAAGACTCAATCTGATAAAAGGGTTAGGACCCGTACTGCAGATCGTCGAGGGCTGGACGGTCAAATTGCCTGACAAAGTCAGCGATACACTTTGGAAACGCACCGACTACACTTGGCCCTGTACGTGGTTCACTCCGCGTATTACCGGAAAAGGCGCGTTCAAGTCAGCTTATGACGTTATGAATAATTGGGGTGCTAACCACGGTGCCATTTCCTACGGCCATATAGGCGCAGACCTTATAACTCTCTGTTCTATTCTCCGTATCCCCGTCTGCATGCACAACGTACCTGAGGACGATATATTCCGTCCCGCCGCATGGAACGCGTTCGGAATGGACAAAGAAGGCGCCGACTACAGAGCTTGCGCAAATTACGGCGCACGTTTCAAAAAATAATTTATGGGGGCTGTCTATGAAAAAGGTACTTGCTTTTGATTTCGGCGCTTCAAGCGGCAGAGCCGTTTTGGCGTACGTTTGCGGCGGAAAGCTCAAAACCGAGGAAATACATCGATTCAAAAACGAACCCGTAACCGTGAACGGCGGAATGTACTGGGACGTACTGCGCCTTTTCCATGAAATAAAAAACGGTATCACCGCCGCTCTTAAATCCGGCGGGTTCGACGCAATAAGCGTCGACACCTGGGGCGTGGATTTCGGGCTCATAGACAAAAACGGCGAGCTTTTGGCAAATCCTGTGCATTACAGAGACAGACGCACCGAAGATATTCCCGAAAAGGTATTTAAAATCATCCCGAAAGACGAACTTTTCAAGCGCACCGGAATACAGTTTATGCGTATCAACACTCTGTATCAGCTGATGTTTTTAAAACTCAAAAAGCCTTATCTGCTCGATATGACCGATAAATTTCTGTTGACGCCGGACTTATTCGCTTACTTCTTGACCGGAGAAAAAAAAGCCGAAACAAGTATCGCATCGACGACAAACCTTTTGAACCCCTACACAAGAAACTGGGATTACGATCTCATCGAAAAGTTGGGATTGCCTTCGCGTATTTTCCCGGAGATCGCCGAAACCGGCAGCGTACGAGGTATGCTGTCCGAAGAACTTTGCACCGAACTCGGCTGTAAAAGCGTACCCGTCATATCGGTCGCCGAACACGATACCGAGTCTGCTGCCGCGGCAATGACAGTTTCCGATAAAAAATCCGTTTTTATAAGCAGCGGTACCTGGAGCCTTTTCGGTATCGAGACAGAAAAGCCGCTGATCGGCGAATCTGACGCCGGCTTCACAAACGAATGCGGCTGTAATAATAAAATATGCCACGTCAAAAATATTATGGGTCTCTGGCTTCTCCAGGAAACACGCCGCCAGTGGCAGCGCGAAGGCAAGGACGTCGGTTTTGACGAGATGGAAAAAACAGCTCTTCTCGCAAAGTCCTTCAAAGCTTTCATAAATCCCGACGATCCCTCTTTCGAGACCGCCGGCAATATACCTCTCCGGATTTGTGAATACTGCAGAAAAACAGGACAACCGGTACCCGAAAGCGACGGCGAGATACTGCGCTGCATATATGACAGTCTCGCCATGAAATACCGACAGTCTTTGATGGAGTTAAGCGGCGACACCGGCGTTGCATACGAGCAGCTGCTCATATTCGGCGGCGGCGTAAAAGATAAACTCTTATGCAAGCTCACTGCCGACGCTTGCGGGATCCCCGTCATAACGGGGCCATCCGAGGCAACTATTATCGGAAACGTCAAGGTCGCTTTGGCGGCATTGGGAGAACCTTGCGACGGAGTCGGGACCGAAAGCGGATCAAATACAGAATATCTCCCCGACAAAAACAACGTCTGGAGTCAATACGACGAAATATATAAAAATATTTTATATAAAGCAATTAAATAAATTTTGTTAATCTTCGCAAAAATTATTCATTTTAAAGGAGCGATAAAAATGTTACAGCTTACCGAAACCGAAAAAATGAGAGTCAGGGATTTTTGCGCCGGATACGGAACTTTGTGTGTTTCGAAAGCAAAAGAACCCGCTGAAAGCACCGTTATCACCGAAGCAAATAAGTTTTTCGGACGTTATCTGAACGGTGAAGGTAAAATCATCATCGGACAAGTTTCAACGAACGAACTGATCGCCGAAGCTTGCCGCGAAAACTCGATCGATATAGATAAAATTTCTGCCGAGGACGACGCATATCAGATAAAGAAAATCGGTAAAAATATCTTGATCGCGGGTGCAAACGCAAGAGCCGTGCTCCATGCCGTATACGCGCTCGAGGACGAGATAATCGCGGGAAGAGCGAAAGGCGATATCGATATAAAAGTCAAACCGTATTTCCGCAAAAGATCCGACGCATTGGGACATTATCACAGTATCTCGGTAAATCTCGGCAACGATACCGTTGACGAGCCGAAGGCAGAATATCTCGCAAGGCTTGGGATAAACCAGTTTTGCGCCTGCCTTGACGGTTCACCTTACGGATCGAACCTTTCGGATCTTGTTCACAGCGACGTCTTCCCGTTCCAGATAAAACCGAATCCGGAAGCTGTCAAAAACATCAAAAACATAGCAAAAAACTGCAAAAAATACGGCATCGAGTTTTATATGATGCTTTGGGAACCCTCTTTGCCCGCAAATTACGCTCCTCTTGAAAAATATCCGAAAGAAGCTTTGGGCAAAGTAAAACGTCCTTGGGGCGGCGATGAAAATAACCTCGATACCACTTTATGCATATCAAGCCCGATAGTACAGGAGCATTACAGAAATATCATCACAAAATTTATAAAAGAATACGAGGACGTAGCCGGATTTTTGTTCTACAACCAGGACGGCGGAGCTTGGATATGCACTCCTCAGCTTTGCGAAAGATGTATGAAACATATCATCGATTCCGACCCCTCAAAACATAATTCTTGGGAATTGCAGGCAATGCTCGCCGATCTTCTCGCGGATGCCGCTCACAAAGCAAACCCCGATTTCAAATTCATATATTGGAGCGCGGTACATTTCCACGGCGAAGCGGTAACGAAACAACTCGAAACGGCCAAAAATTACGATTATATAATCACGGGAAGCGACGGTGCAGACCACAACGTCCATATATCCTTCCCCGAAGAGCCGTTCGATACGGTAAAAAGATGTTTGGACGCTTCCAAAAAATTCCATAAACCTTTATACGGTTATTATGCGTTCAATCGCCTTGAAGCAGTACAGATAGGATTCCCGACTCCTTTCACGGTCGCAGACTCCATAAAAACGCTCAAACGCTGGGGTATCGATAATCTGATGGAAGTAACGGGTCCTACGGCGGCACTCAACCAGATCACTGCGCTCGCAATGAAAAAATTCGAAGAAGATCCCGACGCTGACCCCGAAGAATATTTAAAACAGCTTGCGGAGGCACAATTCGGAAAAGAGGCCGGCAAACACGCCCTGAAAGCCTGGAAATATGCCGAAAGCGCATATAACTGCTGGCTGCATTATAAAGCGACGCCTCTCGGCGGAAGCCAATTTTTCGTAAGGTCAAGCACATATTACGGAAAAACTGACGCCGGTATATTGCCGGGAGTCTTGGAAAGATTCGAAGAATTTTTCAAAATCGTCGGGAACGTGGAGCCCTGGCGCAGAGAAGAATATAAACAAAACGAGACGCCGGAATTCCTGGAAAGATATGAAAAAATGGAAAAGTTTTTGGCTCGCTCGCTAAAAGAACTCGAAAAAGCTTATGAACTTGCACCCGAGGACGAAAAAATCGGAATATGCTATTATCCCGGAACCTTCGAGGGTCTCGGCAGACAGACTATGAAGGAATACGCCCGCCTTAACCTTTCTTCGGGACAGCAGATGTATATGAACTGCAAAATGAAGATCAACGTAATACGCGCCGTCAACCTGCAGAGGACCATAAGAGACGAAAGCGCTGATGAAAAAGTAAAAGCGCAGGCGGATTATATGAAACTTATCAAAAACGATATCACGGTAAAGAAAGAATATCTCGCACTGCTCAAAACTCTGTTGAAACTGCGTCCCTGCTTTACTTTGACCGGTATCTGCGAAAGCGAACTTGAACTTTATAAGGCCGACATAGAGAAATTGATCTCCGAAGAGCAGGAGTATCTTTTGAAAAATTAGTTTTACAAAGGAGATTTTTATGAAAAGGATCATAGCGCTGATTTTAGTTCTTTGCACCGTCTGCGCAGTATTTGCCGGATGCGGTAAAGACGATAACTCATCTTCTTCCGAGCCTTCGGAACAGTCTTCTTCGACTGAAAGTTCGGTTCCTGAAGAATTTACGTTCGTCGACGAGTATTTCTCTTCGGCTGCGGAATACGATTCTTCAAAAATTTCGAAAGGACTTGAAAAAATGAACATCGATTCGTCTTATAAAATTGCCATACTCGACACCGACGAACTCGTTGTCAACACCGCCGCCGAAAATCTTCAAAAATACCTCAAAAAAGCCGGTGCGGACTGCGAGATCGTCAAAACCTCGGAAGTAGGCACAAAGCAAATCATTCTCTCTTTTAACGGAACTTCCGATACCCAATCAAAGTTCTTTTCCGATAACGCCTTCGACGTCTGTTCTGTCAACGCCGAAAACGATGCGTTCAATATGAGACAAGTCGGTGACAATATTATCATCGCCGGCTCGAACCCGAGAAGCGTACTCTACGGAGTTTACGAGTTCGAAGATCATTTCATGTACGAGCCCGACGAAAAGATCGATTCGTTCGTAACCTGGGCGTTCAGAAAACGCGGAAGCGGCTTCGGCTTCTATTGGAGCGGCAGCGATTTTGTCGATGCAAAATATTTCGAAGAAAAAGCCGAATACCTTTCAAGACTCGGAATGAATATGTATACGGCTCTTTCCGACGGCTCCGGTATTCCGACAATAATCAATTCCTTTGTCCACAGCGATATATTCCCGTTCCAGACCGAACCGAAAGAGATATATAAAGAACAGCTCAAAGCGATATCAGCCGCCTGCAAAAAATACGGTATCGACTATTATCAATGGCTCACCGACCCCGCGCTTCCTTATCTCGTCGGCGGCGATATGAGCCAGTATCCCGCTGAAGCATTGGGCGTTACCGACGTTCCTTCCTGGGTAACGGTCAAGGCCCCCGAAATGTCAAAAACTATTTGCATCCACTCCGAACTCGGTCAGCAGTATATGACCGAAATGATGCAGAAATTCGTGACGGAATACCCCGATGTGGCAGGCGCTTTTATCTATAACAACGACAGCAACTCTTTCCTTTGCGTACCCGAAAAATGCGAACACTGCAAACAGGTAATCACCTCGAACACCGCGTCGATGAATAACTGGAAAATGTTCTCGGACGCTATAAACATCTACGCCAAAGCTGCCCACGAGATCGATCCGGATTTCAGGATCATGGTCCTTCCCGCGGTCCATAATGATTACGGTGAACTGACTTATATCCTTGCAAATACGGAATTTGACGATATTACGATCGGTTTCGACGGCGGAGACCATTGTCCGATGGTTACCAAATCTTCGTCCCTTACCGAAGCCCGAGTCGAAAAATGTATCAAATATGCAAAAAAGAACGAGAACAAAAACTGTTTTATCTACCACAGCTTCAACCGTAACGAATCCGTCCCGCAAAACTTCCTCTTCCTCGTTTCTGAAGCGATTTCCGCAAAACAATTCTACGATCAGGGCTTTGACTGCGTAAACGACAGCGCCGGTGCTACCCCCGAATGCAACTCGATGAACGCGCTTCTTTTAAAAGAATTGCTCCGCGATCCGACCCAGGATCACGACGCTTTGATAAAAAAGATCTGCATCGAGCAACTGGGTAATGCCGCCGGAAATCTCACCTATGAGGCGGTCCTCCATATCGGCAACGCGCTTGAAACGTGGTCCTCGTCGACCTATTATCCGTTCCGCGGCTCTATCGGATTTATGGGCATCGGTTCCATGCTGAACGAAATGACCCCGGGAGTACTTCCCGAAATAAAAGCCTATATCGAAGGATCTTTCCACGTACCTTCTCTCAACGACGAGTTTTTCTCCAATTACAAAACCACCGCGTCTGAACTCAAAACCGCGACCGACCTTTTGCAACAGGCAATGGACGCGGCAAGCTCCGATCAATATATAAAATACGCTTACTACACCGATCCCGACGTAGCGCGCCCGAACTGCAAACAGTATGCCGAACTGCAGTATGCGTCCACCGTTTTCGGAAGATATTACGCTCAATTCCAGGTCAACAGATTGGAAGCATGGAAACTTCTCTGCGAAGTCGACGATTTTTCGAAGGTCTCGCAAGGTATAGACGACGGATCCGAAGCGTTCAAACAATACGTTGAACTCATTAAAAAAGAATCCGCCGAAGAGCAGGAATTCGTCGACATACTCCGCGGATTTCTGCAAAACCGCGATTACGTCGTTTCCGTCTCGGTCACACAGGATGAAATACAGCATTTTATCTCCATTGCCACTACGAAAATCGCAGGCTATGACGCCTACCTCGCAAAGCTCGAAAAATAATTAATATAAATTTTATTTATGAAAGGATGTCACAAAATGAAAAAAATCATCGCGCTGGTACTTGCACTGCTTATGCTCGCGGCTCTCTTGGCAGGCTGCGGCAAAAAGCCCGACGAGACGTCTCAACCTGACAAC
>JAGAEK010000103.1 GCA_017828835.1 Oscillospiraceae bacterium
GCCGCCGACGTTTGAATGTCCGCAGGTGGTGAGAAGTCCGGCGAAAAAGTTTCTGAGCCAGCCGGCACCCTCGGCTTCATAATTTGCGGCGGAAGAAAGTCCGTTTTTGGTAACGTAGCAAATGGGGACGCCTTTATAGGAAGCGGAGCAGATATCCATATTTCTGTCGGGCAAAACGGTAAATTTGAGTCCGGTACCGTTGTCAAAATCAAGCGCCTCAACGCCGCGCGCGCGTCCGTCAAAAATAATATTTCGTCTGATCCCGGCAAATTGGGACATATGTCCGCCGTATTTTAAGCTTTCTGTTTTGGTGCGGGGGGGATTATATTCGTTCATAATAACATTCTCCTTTTCAAAAAACTAATATTATTTTATAACTAGGACAATGATCCGTCAATAGTTTTAAAAAGCGAGAGTAATGTTATTTTTCGGTATAAAGAAAAAAATATTGGCGAAATAAAGAAAAGTGTGATACACTATATACAGTAATAGGCTGGGGGGATGTTTATGTTTGAAAATCATGATCCTGTAATGTTGACGTTTGACTGCGGAACACAGAGCATCAGAGCGCTGTTGTTCACCGCTGAGGGAAATATAATCGATAAAGAAAAGATAGTGTTTGAGCCTACTTATTTTTCAAAAAAACCGGGTTGGGCTGAACAGGAGCCGGAGTTTTATTTTGACAAACTTTGCGAGGCGTCGATGACGCTGAAAGAACGGAACGCGGAAGTTTGGGAAAATATCATCGCCGTTACGATCACGACGTTCAGAGATTCCTTCGTAAATCTCGATAAGGATGGCAACGTGCTGCGTCCGGTATTTCTTTGGCTGGATCAGCGTACGGCGAGATGCGAAGAGCCGATACCGGTAACGAGCGCGATGTGTTTTGCGGCGCTCGGAATGAACGACGTGATAAATTCGTCGAGAAAAGCGTCGCGTTCGAACTGGATAAGAGAAAACGAGCCGGAGATATGGGAAAAAACGGACAAATTTCTTATGCTGTCGGGATATTTGATATATAAACTTACTGGAAATTTCGCGGATTCGAACGCATCGCAGGCGGGACACGTTCCGTTTGATTATAAAAATAAAAAGTGGATGGGAAAAAGCAACGTCAAATACTGTATTTTCAACATAGAAAGAAGTATGCTTCCGGATCTTGTGGAACCGGGAGACGAGCTCGGAAAGATAACTAAAGAAGCCGCGGAAAAGAGCGGTATAAAAGAAGGGCTGCCGCTTATTGCGAGCGGGTCGGATAAGAGCTGCGAAACTTTGGGTGGCGGTGCCATATATAAAAATATGGCGAATCTCAGCTACGGCTCGGCGGCGTCGATGCAGATAACGACGGAAAGATACGTTGAACCGCAGCCGTTTTTACCGGCGTATCCTGCGGTTTTTCCGGATCATTATAACCCTGAGATACAGGTGTATCGCGGATATTGGATGATCACGTGGTTTTTGAATGAGTTTGCAAAAGAGGAGCGTATAATCGCATCGGAGAAGAACGTGTCTCCGGAGGAAATAGTGAACAAATTGCTTCTTGAAACGCCTCCCGGATGCGACGGATTGATACTCCAGCCGTATTGGGGACCGGGGCTTGAAAATCCCGAGGCAAAGGGATCTGTTATCGGATTTTCGGACGTGCACACCCGCTCTCATTTTTACAGAGCGATAATCGAGGGCGTCGGCTACGCGTTGTTGGACGGGCTGGAATCAGTGTCGAAGAGAGCAAAACAGAATATAGATATAATAACGGTATCAGGCGGCGGTTCTCAAAGCGACGTTATATGCGGTATGACTGCGGACATTTTCGGAAGAAGCGTCAGAAGAGTGCAGACCTACGAAACGTCGGGACTCGGTTCGAGTATTGCGGGATTTGTCGGAATGAAGGTTTTCAGCGACTTTGATTCAGCGATAAAATCGATGGTCAGAGTCAGGGATACTTTTGAGCCGAGAAGAGAAAACGCTGAAAAATACCGTGAAATATTCGATAAAATATATAAGAAAATATACCCTTGCCTCAAGGGATTATATAAGGAAATGAGAAAAATATAATGAGTGAGATCGAAAGACGGATAAAAGAGAAATTACTTGCGGAAGGTGCGTGCGACGTCGGGTTCGGGTATGACGATAACGGTGTTGCGGGGTTGAAAAATATACTGTCGATAGCGGTAAAGCTGTCGGACGCGGTTATTGACGAGATATCAGACGCGCCGACTTACACTTACTTTCATCATTACAGGACCGTCAACGCCGCAATAGACAGATTGCTGCTTTCGGCGGGTACGGAGATTGAGAGAGCGGGATACAGATATATTCCTGTAGCGGCGTCTCAAAGTATCAGCAACGGAGAAAACGGCTACGACGGAAGATATTCTCATAAGAAAGCGGCGTACCTTTCGGGACTCGGGATCATAGGCAAAAACAATTTGTTTTTGCATCGGAAATACGGCGCGAGGGTGAGACTCGGAACCCTGTTTACCGATTGCTGTTTTGAACCTGCGGCACCGATAACCGAAGACTTTTGCAGCGGATGCAATAAATGTGTCGACAGTTGTCCTGCGAAAGCTTTTTCGGGAAAATCAAGAGAAGGACTTTTCGAAGGCGTGGTTTTCGATCCTGAAAAATGCAGTAATTATATGAAAAAAGAATTTCAGAAGATAGGAAGAGGAGCCGTATGCGGAATATGTATGCGGGTTTGCGAATACGGTAAAACCGGAGGAGCCGTCAAATGACGGCTCCTTTTATTATACAGCGGTTTTAAATATTGGTCATTCGGTTATTTTTTTGGTAGGGTCTATCCATTTTCCGGATTTTATCATTTCAAAGTGCAAATGAGAATCCATAGCGAGTTCAGCGGAATTCGACTCTCCGACGTAGCCGATAAGAGCGCCTCCGACAACGGATTCACTCTCAGCAACACAAATATCGTCCGACAGACCGTAATATCTGCTCACAATACCGTCGGAATGTGTGATCTCAACGGCGTTACCCCAAAGCGTATCGTTAAAAACTCTTGAAACGGTACCGGCGGCGCAGGAATATACCTTTTCTCCGACGGCGGATTTTATGTCGATCCCGTTATGGGTACGCCATTCGTTGAGAGTATAGTTCTTCACGAGTTCGCCGTTACTGAAACAGGTTATGATTTCTCCGGATACCGGAAGGGTATAGACGGGGGTGGTTTGGGAGGGTACGAACGGAGCTGAATTTTCAGAGTTTTGAACTTCCGGGGCACTGTATTGAGAGACTTGAGAACTTTCCGAAGCTTTTGAATTTTCCGTATTTGAAGTACGCGGAAGGTTTGAAACTTCTCCTCCGACAGGCGTTTCAGATTGAGAATATTGGATATCGGACGACGAAGAGCCTGAGGAAAGAGAACCGATAGTGTTATTTACCGAGGTCCAGGCGGCTATACCCGCTCCGGCGATACAAAAAGCAAGTACGGCATAAAATCCTTTTCCGAGTATAAAACTGATGAATTTATTTTTTTTAGGTGTCAGCATAGAAATCTTCCTTTCTTTGTTTATAAAAAACGATCTTTTACAGATATTTTGCTCAAAGAACGGAAGATTTATACGGACGATAAAATATACATTTTGAAAATAATAAAAAAATGCCGGGAAAGCAGGATACTTCCCCGGCATTTTAAATTGAAAGCTCAGACAAACGTGTGTTCGGCGTGAGCTACGGCAAAATAATTGCCGTCAAGCTCTCTGACTTTACAGTAAACTTCTTCAGTGATTTCCTTAGTAGTCAGTCTGAATTTATGAGGGACGGAGATATCGAAGATAAGATTTGTGTGCGTAGGACCGAAAACGACTCTGAAGTCGTGAATCGAGAGCTGGGGATCGATATTTTTGACTATATCGGTAACCTTTTCGCGCAATTCCAAGGTCAAAGGATTGTCGGTATCGATAGGATCCATGTGTATCGTTGCGATACAGTCGAATTTTTTTTGCAGTTCCATCTCGATAAGATCGATGGTATCGTGGATATCGAGAATATTGTGAGAACTGTCGACTTCCGCATGAAGCGAGATCAGCGATCTGCCGGGACCGTAATTATGGACGATCAGGTCGTGGATACCGACTACCTCGGAGTGGCCAAGCACACATTTTTTAATTTCTTCAACAAGTTCCGTATCGGGACGCTGTCCCAATAGGGGACTCAGACTTTCTTTCACCGAGGAGAATCCGGTATATAAAATAAACAGAGCGACAATGATACCGATATATCCGTCGATATGGAGATTTGCATACCGTGAAAGCAGCGCACCGACGAGAGTAACGAACGTCGAAATGCAGTCCGTTATACTGTCGGACGCGACTGCCGTCATGACCGGTGAAGAAATTCGCTTACCTAAGTTTTTGTTAAAAAAGCCTATCCAGAGCTTCACCAAGATCGAAGCGATAAGAATGATTATTATAATTAAGCTGAAATCGGTGGCTTGAGGCGAAATTACCCGCTGCAAAGATGATTTACCAAGCTCGAATCCCATCAAAATAATCAGAAAAGACACTATGAGTCCGGAAACGTACTCGATACGTCCGTGTCCGAAGGGATGCGAAAGATCGGCGGGGCGTCCCGCAAGTTTAAAACCGATGAGCGTTACGACGGACGATCCGGCGTCGGAAAGGTTGTTGAACGCATCGGCAAGGATAGAAACGGAACCCGAAAGCAAAGATGCGACAAGTTTTCCGCAGAACAACAAAACGTTCAGAAAAATTCCTACCAATCCTCCGAGCATTCCGTATTGCTGACGCACTTTCGGGTCGTTTATCTTATCGCTGTTTTTGATGAAAATTTTAACAAGAAGAGAAGTCAAATCATTCGCCTCTTAAAATCAGAAGTTTTTGGCGAGTCCCATCAACTCAGGAGTAAAGATCGAGAGATCCATAAGTTTGAGATGTTTGGATACTATCGGAGCAAAATCCATTTGACCGAGAATATCGCGTTCAAGGTCGATTCCGGGAGCTATTTCAGTCAGGAGAAGACCTTTGTCGACAAGTTCGAATACTGCGCGTTCCGTTACGTAAAGGACCTTTTGGTTAACGGAGAGAGCATGTTTTCCGGAGAAAGATATCTGTTCGACGGAAGGAACGAATTTCTTGACTCTTCCTTCGTTGAGTATCTCGAGTTTACCGTCTTTGATCTCGATTTTGAGTCCGCCCGCGGTAAACGTTCCGCAGTAGCATACCTGCTTTGCATTTTGGGTTATCTCGATAAATCCGCCGCAGCCTGCGACTTTTCCGTTGAATTTACTTACGTTGATGTTTCCGTATTGATCGCACTGAGCAAGGCCGAGGAAAGCGTAATCGATTCCGCCGCCGAGATAGAAATCAAACTGCGCGGACTGATCGAGTATGGCCTCGGGGTTCATCGAAGCGCCGAAACTGAGTCCGGATTGAGGAACGCCGCCTACGGGACCCGATTCGACGGTAAGAGTGAGTTTATCGGAGAAACCTTCTTCATTGGCGATTTTTGCAACGCCTTCCGCCATTCCGATACCGAGATTGATGACGGTGTTGGGTTTCAGTTCCATAGCGCATCGGCGGCAGATGATCTTGCGTTCGTCGAACTTCATGGGTGCGCTTAACGCCGACGGGAATTTCGCTTCGCCGCAGTATGAAGGATTATATTGCTCGCCGAACGTCTGCATATGGCGGTCCGGAGTTGAAACGACGACGTAGTCGACGCAGATACCGGGAATCTCGACGAGTCTCGGATCGAGCGAGCCGTATTTAACAACGTTTTCGACCTGTACTATAACGATACCGTCGCAAGCCTTAGCTGCGCGTGCAAGAGCGCCGGCGGCAAGTTTTGAAACTTCTTTTTGAAGAGTAACGTTACCTTTTTCATCGGCGTAAGTTCCGCGAATAAGAGCCACGTTTACGGGGAAAGGACGGTATCTGAGATATTCTTCTCCGTCGATAGTCATAACGTCGATAATGTCTTCGGTCGTTTTTGAATTGAGTTTTCCGCCTTCAATTCTGGGATCAACGAAGGTACCCAAACCGGCTGTCGTAATAGTACCGGGCTTTTTGGCGGCAATATCACGGAAAAGGTGGCAAATAATGCCCTGAGGGATATTATAAGCCTCGATTTTATTTTCCATTGCAAGTTTTCCGAGTTTCGGAACGAGATTCCAGTGGCCGCCGATAACTCTTTTAACAAGTCCTTCATAACCGAAGTGGTTGTTTCCTTTGTCGGCTCCGTCGCCCTGTCCTGCAGCGTAAACGAGAGTAAGATCGCGGGGAAATCCTTCAGCAACAAAGTTTTCTTCGATCGCGTTTGTAAGAGCTTCAGGGTGCGCGCAGCCTACGAATCCTTCGGTAACGACGGTGTCTCCGTCCTTTATAAGCGCTACGGCTTCGGCAGCTGTAATGATTTTTTTCATTTCGAGTACCTCCTTGAAATATGTTATTTATTATTTTTTCTGAAACTTAAATAATTTTCCAAAATTATCGTTGCGGCGACGGCGTCGATAATTTTTTTGCGGTTTTTACCTCGAGTATCGGTAACGTTCAAAATATTATGAGCTTCGACCGTCGTACTGCGTTCATCCCAAAGAACGGTCCTGACTCCGGAGATTTCTTCGAACTTTTGAGCGAGTTCACGGCATTTTTCGGAGCGTTCACCCAACGAGCCGTTCATATTTATCGGGTGGCCCCAGACGACGAGCTCGACGCTGTTTTCTTTTGCTTTTAAAGAAAGTTTTGACAGCAGGATATCCGTGTCGGGTTCGGAGATGACGCCGAGAGGGCGGGCAAGCATCTCGAATTTGTCGCAGACGGCGATACCGGTGCGGGCGTCGCCGTAATCAACAGACATAATTATCAAAAAATTCGCCTCATTTCAGATGATCGAAATCGTTAAAGCAGACAAGCGACGGAACAAGGTCGTCGTCGAAGTTCAGAGTGGTGATCGAAGTGTTTTCCGGACATTTTATATCTCTTATATCGGGGAAAACAGAGGGAAGAGCCGCCGAAAGGTATGCGCGCAAAAATTCTCCGTGAGTTACGACGCAAATTGATTTTCCAACGTTTTCAGCGACGGTTTGGGTTACGGCGTTATAAGCTCTTTTAACGAAATCGTGATAATCTTCGCTGCCTTCGACAGAAAATTCAAAAGGAGAAGATGAAAGCAAAGCGTATTCTTCGGCGAAATGTTTTTTTATGAAATTCCAGGGCAGTCCTTCGAAGATCCCGAAGTTATATTCCATCAGATCGTATTTTGCGGTAATGTCTAAAAACCTTTTTCCGTTCACGGCTTTCGCGGTCTGAAAAGCGCGGGTAAGAGGACTTGTGTATATTTTGTCTATATGTACGCCGCAGAAGCGTTCGGAAAGCTTATCGAGCTGTCGAATACCTTCCTCGCAAACGCCGATATCCGTCTGTCCCATACAGCTGCGGTTGAAATTTCCTATCGATTTTGCGTGTCTTACCAAATATAAAACAGTCATTGAAGAATGTTCACCTTCATAAAACAGAGCTTGTTTTTTTATTTATTTTCGAGAGCCATGATCTGAGCGACTCTGCGTGCGTGACGGCCGCCCTCGAACTGAGTGTTGAGGAATACTTTGACGAGCTCTATCGCGAGCCCTTTTCCGACGACGCGCTCACCGAGACAAAGAACGTTTGCGTCGTTGTGCAGGCGGGTAGCCATTGCGGAAAAATAGTCGCTGCATGCGGCTGCGCGGATACCGTGTATTTTGTTTGCCGCCATCGACATTCCGATACCGGTCCCGCAGCACAGTATACCTTTGTCGCATTCACCGGAAATGATCCCGTTGCATGCAGCTTCGGCGTATATGGCGTAATCGGTCGAAGATCTGTCGAAACAACCGTAATCACGGTATTCGATATTTTCGGATTTAAGATATTCAATAACGGCTTCTTTGAGATCGAAGCCGGCGTGGTCGCTTCCCAGAGCAATCATAATAAAAAGCCTCCTGAAATTATTTGTCAGCAGTTTTATCCGCCGTTTTTTTAAGCAGTTCTCTTTCCGCCTGGGGCAGTCGGAGATAGCTGAGAGAAAGTTCTCCGGCACAGACGGAAGATGTTTTCAGAGATTCCGCACAGCGGCACACGCCGTACCCGCTCTGAAAACGAAGGTGGGGAGGAGCGAGAAATACGTTATCTCTGTTTTTGCCAATAGTATTGTAACACAATTCCGCTCCGTCTCCAACAAAAAATACGGGTTTGTCATAATTTTTGAGCATTTTTTCGAGTTCGGAAAGGGGAATTGCAATATCATCGCTTATTCTTGAGATACCGAAACCGGTTTTGCCGTACGACGCGTCAAAAAGCGCGGTATAGACCTGAGAACAGCGGGCGTCCATAACGGCGCACACGATCCCTTTGAATCCGAGCAGATTATAGGCGAGCGATTCGAGAGAAGAGACGCCGATACAGGGTTTGTTCAGAGAGTAGGCGAGTCCTTTGACTGCCGCGGACGATATTCTGAGACCGGTAAAGGAGCCCGGACCGCTGAATACGGCAAAAAGCTCTATATCGGAGAGTTGGATCTTCGCGTTTTTCAAAAGCCCGTCTATAAGAGGCAGCAATGTTTGACTGTGGGTGAGGGGAACGTTGAGTTGAGCCTGCGCAAGAACTTTTTCACCGCTGTAAACGCAGGCGGCAGCGGATTTTGCGGAAGAATCAATACCCAATATCGTCAAATCGGCCATCTCCTTTCAGTGTAATGATACGTTTATCGGGAGCGCTGTCGATATTATCGAAATCGCGTGTGATATCGATAAATATTGTGTTTTCGGGCGGATATTCCGAAATGTTTTCGCTCCATTCAACGACCAGAACGGCACCCGAATCCAGAAAATCGAAAAATCCGGTCGAATAAAGAGAATCAAATCCCGAGATCCTGTACATATCGAAATGATATATCGGAAATTTCGATTCCGGAGAAACGTATTCGTTAATTATCGCAAAAGTGGGGCTGTAAACTGTTCCGGGATAGCCAAAGGCCGCGGCGATACCTTTAGTGAATTCGGTTTTGCCCGCGCCGAGCGTTCCGGTGAACGCGATCACGTCGCCGCCGGATAATTTTGACGCGATTTTTTTTGCAAAATCCCGCGTATCGTCAGGTGAATTTGAAACAAATCGAAGCATTTAGCCTTACCTCTGTTAAAACAGTCCGGAAATATTTCCGTCGTCGTCGATATCTATGCCGCAGGCAGCGGGTACTTTCGGAAGTCCGGGAAGAGTCATGATATCCCCGGCAAGCGCGACGACGAAACCGGCGCCCGAAGACACTCTTACGTCTTTTATCGTTATTTCAAATCCGGTCGGACGTCCGAGAAGTTTTGCGTTATCCGAAAGAGAATACTGTGTTTTGGCGATACATACGGGCAATGCGGATTTTCCGATAGAAGTGATATCGGCGATAGCTTTTTCGGCTGCCGGCGAATAAGACACTGAAGCAGCGCCGTAGATCTCGCGGGCGATCGTTTCGATTTTTTCTTTGATCGAGAGATCAAGAGAGTAGAGAGGTTTGAAATCGGAAGGAGTTTCACAAAGCTTTGAGACCTTGTCGGCGAGTTCGAGAGCACCGATTCCGCCTTTTGAAAACACTTCAGACAGAGCGTATTCGGCGCCGTTTGCACGGCAGTAATTTGAAATTTCTTCAAGTTCGGCGTCGGTATCGGAACCGAATCTGTTTATCGCAACTATCGCCGGGATACCGAATTTTTTCATATTTTCAATATGTTTGCCGAGGTTTTGAAGTCCTTTTTTGAGTGCGTCGAGATTTTCGACGGAGGTTTCAGTCTTCGGAACACCGCCGTTATATTTGAGCGCGCGCACGGTCGCGACTATGACTACGGCAGACGGTTTTAGTCCGGAAAGACGGCATTTTATATCGAAGAATTTTTCGGCACCGAGATCGGAACCGAAGCCAGCTTCGGTTATACAGTAATCTGCGAGTTTTAACGCGAGTTTCGTAGCTCTGACGGAGTTACAGCCGTGGGCGATATTCGCGAAAGGACCTCCGTGCATAAGAGCGGGGGTATTTTCAAGAGTTTGAACGAGGTTGGGTTTTATCGCGTCTTTGAGCAGTACGGCAAGAGCGCCCTCCATACCGAGTTCGCGGCAGTAAACGGGAGCGCCTGAGTAAGTAAATCCGACAAGTATATCTCCGAGACGTTTTTTGAGATCGGAAATATTTTCGCAAAGACAGATTATCGCCATTATTTCGCTTGCGGCGGTGATAATGAATCCGGCTTCACGGGTGATACCGCCGTTTTTGCCTCCGAGGCCGATGACGATATTTCTCAAAGCGCGTTCGTTCATATCGATACAACGAGCGAATATTATGCGTTTCGGATCGATGCCGAGAGCATTACCCTGATGGATATGGTTGTCTATTGCGGCACAAAGAAGATTGTTTGCGGCGGTAACGGCATGGATATCACCGGTAAAATGAAGGTTGATGTCTTCCATGGGTACGACTTGAGCGTATCCGCCGCCGGCGGCGCCTCCTTTAACTCCGAAAACAGGACCTAAAGACGGTTCGCGGAGAGCGATCACGGCGTTTCGTCCGGATTTTACCATAGCTTGTCCGAGACCGACGGTCGTTGTGGTTTTTCCTTCGCCTGCCGGAGTCGGATTTATGGCGGTGACGAGAATAAGCTTTCCGTCCGGCTTGTTCTGGAGACGTTTGAAAACTGAGTCGGAAATTTTGGCTTTATAAGTTCCGTATAGCTCAAGTTCATTTGCAGATATTCCGAGTTTTTCGGCAATTTCGGCTATAGGAAGCATTTTTGCGTTTTGGGCTATCTCTATGTCTGTCAAAATATCAAAACCTTTCAAATATACTTATTCTGTAATTATAACACAATTATAATATAAAATAAAGAAAATATAAAAAAAATATATTTTATTGAATATACGTTGCAAAAGTGATAGAATTATAATACGGGATGGAGGTGAGACGGTTGGCTAAGAAAATATTTGCAGCTATCGGAAGATACATAAAAAAATTAGACAAAATACTTTTGTTGATGTGTCTTGCATGTTCGGCGATAAGCTTGATATTGCTGAAGACCATGTACGATTCCGATATGCCGCGCGTATATTCAAGGACCTTAAAAGTCCAGATATTGGCGGTATGTATAGGCGTGGTAGTCGCAATAATAGTGTCGCTTTTTGATTATCATTTTCTTGCAAAACTATGGAAACTTCATCTTCCGATTTCGATCGCACTTGTTGCGCTGACGTTCTTTATAGGGCTCGGAAGAGCGGGAGCGGATGACAGAGCCTGGATAAATCTTCCGATGGGGCTTACGCTTCAACCGTCCGAGATACTGAAATTGAGTTTTATACTTTCCTTTGCGCTGCATCTTGAAAACGTCAGAGATAAGATCAATTCTCCGTTAACGCTGCTGACGCTCGGCGTTCACGCCGCCATACCGGTCGTACTGGTCAGGCTCCAGGGCGACGACGGAACGATGCTGATATTTATCTTTATCATAGTAAGTATGCTTTTTGCCGCAGGGCTTTCCTGGAAATATTTAGTCGGAGGTATAGTGGCGATAGGCGCGGCGTCGCCGCTGATATGGAAATACGTTTTGACCGCAGACCAGCGAGCCAGATTTGCAATAACTTATAATCTTGAATCCGATCCGCTCGGACAGGGTTATCAGCAGCTCGAAGGACTTACCGCGATAGGAAGAGGCTCGGTTTTGGGAAAAGGATTTGCTCAGGAGAGTTACTGGTGGACTCCGGAAATACACAACGATTTTATTTTTGCGTTTGCGGGCGAGGTACTCGGACTTGTCGGCGCTATAGGGATAATAGTGTTGCTCTTCGGGATATCGGTCAAACTTATAATAAGTGCAGTCAAAGCAAAAGACGGTCTCGGAGCGTATATTTGTATCGGCATCTGCGCTATGTTCACTTTCCAGACGATATTGAACATAGGAATGTGTCTGAGCGTTTTGCCGGTAATAGGCGTTACTCTTCCGCTGATAAGCGCGGGCGGTACGTCGGTGGTAACGATGTACGCGGGATTGGGGCTTGCTCTCGGAGTGCATTCTCACAGAGAAAAATCGATGTTCGACCGATAAAAAAAGACAAAAAAATAAAAGGTTTGAAGAAAATATTTTCTTCAAACCTTTTTTTGATACGGATTACAAAAGATGGATATGCATTGTAAACGCTGCAAATACGATGGATACGATCGAGATAAGTTTTATAAGTATGTTTATCGCGGGACCGGAAGTATCTTTGAAAGGATCTCCGACGGTATCGCCGACAACGGCGGCCTTATGGCGGTCGCTTCCTTTACCGTGAGCGGTGTCTTTTTCGATATACTTTTTAGCGTTATCCCAAGCTCCGCCTGAGTTGGACATCATTATCGCGAGCGCAAATCCCGTGATCGTAAGTCCGCAAAGCATTCCGGCAACTCCGTTGACGCCGAGCAAAACTCCGACGAGTATGGGCGAAACAACGGCGATAACGGCAGGCAGCAGCATCTGTTTTTGAGCCGATTTAGTGCAAATGTCAACACAGGAAGCGTAATCGGGATCGGCGGTGCCTTCCATGATACCGGGTATCGATTTGAATTGACGGCGTACTTCAAGAGCAATACTGTGAGCGGCGCGTCCTACGGCTCCCATGGTCAGAGAAGAGAAGAGGAAGGGGAGCATTGCGCCGACGAAAAGACCGATAAGCGTCGTTGGATTCGTGATACTCAGATCGATCGTATAAGAAGGATCGATGATCTTTATCTGATCAAGATACGACACTATCAAAGCCAGTGCCGTGAGAGCCGCGGAGCCGATGGCAAAACCTTTTCCGGTAGCGGCTGTCGTGTTTCCGAGAGAGTCGAGAGCGTCGGTGCGTTCACGAACTTCTTCTCCGAGACCCGCCATTTCTGCAATACCTCCGGCATTATCGGCAACCGGACCGTAAGCATCGGTCGCGAGTGTGATACTCAAAGTCGAAAGCATTCCGACTGCGGAGATCGCAACTCCGAACAAACCCATAGCCATATTGACTCCGTCTGCCGAACGACCGGCGAGGTAGAAGCTGATAAGAACTGAAGCGCCGACGATTATTACGGGTATTGCGGTTGATCTCATTCCGAGTCCGAGACCGTTTATTATAATCGTAGCCGCACCGGTTTCAGAAGAATCGGAGAGCTTTCTGGTCGGAGAATAAGTATCGGAAGTGTAATATTCCGTGAAAAATCCTATGATATTGCCTGCGACGAGGCCGGAAAGTATCGCGAAAAACACGCCGATATTTTCAGCGCCGAGGATCATACGGACGAGGAAATACGAAGCGACGGGAATGATCACGCTTGAAATGTAGGTACCTCTGCGAAGAGCGCCGAGAAGAGAACGCTGATCGGCGTTTTCTTTTGTTTTAACGAAGAGAGAACCGATTATGGAAGCGACGACGCCGACTGCGGAAAGTATCATCGGAAGAGCAAATCCGGCAACTCCGAGGCCTGCCGATACGGCGAGAGCCGCGGCGGAAAGTCTTGCGCCGGAGAACGATTCATAAAGGTCGGCACCCATTCCGGCAACGTCACCGACGTTATCACCGACGTTATCGGCGATGACCGCGGGGTTTCTCGGGTCGTCCTCGGGAATACCGGTCTCGACTTTACCGACGATATCTGCGCCTACGTCAGCGGCCTTAGTGAAGATACCTCCGCCGACTCTGGCAAACAGCGCCATACAGGAAGCTCCGATACCGAAGGTTACCATTGCCGAAGAGATCGCGACTATGCGCTCTGCCTCAGAAACTATATTGATATGAGTGTAATACCAATTCAAAAGGATGTACCAAAGTCCGGTATCGAGCAACCCGAGACCGACGACGACGAATCCCATAACGGAACCCGCCGAAAAAGCAACTTTGAGTCCCGAATTGAGACTTTCTTTGGCTGCCCATGCGGTACGCGCATTCGAAGCGGTCGCGATCCTCATTCCGAAAAATCCGGCAAGACCTGAGAAAACTCCGCCGGTGAGGAAAGCGAACGGAACGAACATATTCAGTAATTTAAACAAAGACAGTACCAAAAGAACTACGAACATTATAGCGAAAAAAATAGCTACTCCGCGGTATTGTCTGCGAAGATAAGCTTTTGCTCCGGTCCTTATGGATTCGGATATCTTTTTCATTTTGTCCGTTCCTTCAGGATATTTTTTGATTTTGATTGCGTTGATCACAGCATATAAAAGTGCTGCAACGGCTCCGAGCAAAGAAAACAGCATTAACGTCATGAAATAACCTCCCACAAAAGATAACTTATTATAACATATAAAAAATTTTTTTCAACACACAAAAAGCAATTATTGCGCAAATAGACATAATTTTGTCATAATTTATAAACGAAAGAACAAAAAATGTCCATTTTTATTTTTAAATGTTGCAATAATGTTATAAAACAAGAGACAATATAACAGTTACGGCAGAACTCAAACCGCGGAAGCGGATGATTTTTTGATCGTACGCGATACGTTGACTGCGATCAGCGCGGTGATTATCTCGAAGAACGATTCGATAAACAGAAGGATCTGCGCGGGATAAAACGTCGTACCGAACATCGTTATAAGGCGATCCCCGAAAGCGGATACGATGAGCGTCCCGAACATAACTCCGAAAAAGTTCGACAAGCTGGAGATTATCGTGAAGAAAGAGATATAATATGTCCTGTCGGTTTCGGGAAGCTGAATAAACGCCATATTTGCAACGGTTATCGAAACGCCGACGCCGAGAATGTGCTGAAGTATGCGCACGGTCAGCATCAGCCAGGTATAGTTTTGCGAGTTCACGAAAGCGTAGACGAACGAGGTCGGAGCCCAAAGAATTTGAGCGACCGCGAAGGTGTAAAGCCAACCGCGGCGGCTTATCATTCCTTTCCAGAATTTCGAGAAGATGAAAAAGAAAAGAAAATATGCGGCATTTATACCGCTTATAAACGTGTATTTTACTCCGGCGTCGTTAAGAAGATAATATGAATGTGCGGAAGTCGACATCGTCGTTGAGAAGGTCCTTGCGAAAACGACCGCCATGACAAGGATGAAAGGTTTATATTTGAACGGGATCCTGAAGATATCCAGGACCTTGAAATTTTCGGAGGTGTGTAAGTAAGGATACTCTTTCGGCAAAGAGAGTATCACTACGTCGACCAAAGCGAGGAAGTAGGCGATATATCTGAGGATCGAGATTATTTCGAGCTGGTGTCCGGACGCGCTGAGCGAGTCTGAGATGATCCCCGAAACGACGACGACGATACCGGTGATCATATTGCAGAAGAAGTGCTGCAAAGTAAAATAGTCGGCGCGGACGTCGTCGGGCAGGAAATTGACCTGCCAGGAGGAATATCCGGAAGAACAGAACGAGTTTACGATACCCGATATAAAAACGATGACCGCAAAGCAGATAACTTTTATTTTAGTATCGCTGACAAATACCGGTAAAAGCGTTATCCCGAGCACGTTAAGAGTATAATAAAAAAGTTTTGCAAAGGCAAGTATCCAGCGTCTTTTACGGAAACGTTCGAGTATCGTCGGAGCAAATATGCAAAAGATGCTCGCGATATACGGAATGAACGAGATTATTCCGACGTTGACGATATTGATATTGTTGCCGATCATGAAACCGGTATAAAAAATACCGCTGGTCAGATTGGTGATTATTCCGGCTATTACGGCAGAAGAAAGCATACTGCATCTGCCTTTTGATTCATCGGAAGAAAAGTTTATGATTGAAGAAAACGACTTACTTAACGAACGTGTCATATTTTTGCCTCGTATGTAAAATTTCAGAATTTACAGTAAGGATATTCCGTCCGAAATACCAAGCGAAATTATTCCGATAATAACTATCGCGACGGCGATATATTGGTTTTTATGAAGCTTTTCTTTAAGGAAAATACGCGAAAGGATCACTGAAACGATACAGTAAGCGGCGATCATCGGAGCGGCAATAACGCCGTTGTCAGCCATGGCGTAAACGTAAAATACCTGTCCGAATTCTTCAAAACAGGCCGCTGCTCCTTTTGTGGCGATCTCGTGTTTCGTGAACGGATTATACGGTTTCTTTTCTTTTATCCAAAGAAAGATCCACGAAACGATGCCCGCAAGGAAGAAGGTCAGACCGTATATGACGATGACGTCGATCTCGCCGAGCCCGATACCGGATTCTTCATCGAGAATAATACCGTCCGCCGCCGTACCGACAGTATCGAACAAACAGTAGAGGATAGGGAAGACGAAGGCGAGCAAACCGAGACGGTGTTTTCTGTCTTCGGGTTTTTCGAGTCCGGCTGAAATATCCGATCTTTCTTTGAAAGAGAGCTTTTGTTCGATGACTCCGAGCAACACGACGCCGACGCATATAATTGCGACGCCGCCGAGAATGAGTATATTGTTGAAAAGTTCGAGTCCCGATTTTTCGCCGAAGGTAAGACCGGTCTCATCGGATATCGCGCCGAGCTTGTCCTCTGCGGTAGCTAAAAACCAAAGCGTCATAACGATCGCGGAGAGAGCGCCGGACGTGTTCTGGACCGGAGAAATAATGGATACCTCCATATAGCGAAGGCCGGCGTAACCTATGACCATCGAAACGATATATCCGAGCGAGGCGGGCGAATATTTCAAAAGATTCGAGATATTCAAAACACCGACGCCGTGTTCTGCGAACGGCAGGAACCCGAAAGCGCAGACTCCCATGACGATGCCTACCCAGACGGCGATTTTCAGATGGCTGTAGCGATCGTTTTCATCGCTGCTTTTTTTATAAAACAGATCTGCGGTACCCCAACCCAAAAGACATATCAGGGCAAAAATAAACCACATTGTAAAATCCTCCGTTCGGTAAAGAGTAGAATCGAAGACAGCAAACGATGTTACGTATCGCAGCGATCCGTAACACCGAGGATAAGGTTATTGCTTTTTCTTAAAAGCCCAAAGATTGCTCAGCGTGAAATTCACGACGATCGTAACACCGACGATCATAAGCTTCATCAATATCCAGGGCTGTATGTTGAGCTTGGTGCTGAAGATCCAGGTGAACAGCAGTGAAAGCAGGCAGGTCAGGATGTTGACCAGCAGGAATTTCACGAGCTGAGAGCTGAAAAATTTCTCTTTTTCGTTACGGAACGCCCAGTTGCGGTTGATTATATAGCTGCAGATTATACCGCAGCCGTATCCGGCGATCTGAGCGATATAGTTGTTATGAGAGATCGCTCTGACGGCGGCGGAAGCACCGATGTCGACGAGCGTGTTGATACATCCGGTTATAGCGAATTTAATAAATTTTTTAGCGGTATCGCTTTTGATAAATTCTATTATTTTTGATGACTGGAGACTCATTATATTTCACTCCTGCCTTCTATAGCACGATAAAGAGTTATATTATCGGCGTATTCGAGATGGCCGCCGACCGGGATACCGTAAGCGAGACGGGTGACTTTTATACCGAGCGGTTTAAGCAGCTTCGCAATATAAAGAGCGGTGGCTTCTCCCTCAACGGTGGGGTTCGTCGCCATGATAACTTCTTTTATATTGCCGTTTCCGGCGCGCAGTACGAGATCTTTTATGTAAAGAGAATCGGGGCCGATTCCGTCCATAGGAGAGATCAGGCCGTGGAGTACGTGATATTTTCCCTTATATTCGCCGGAACGCTCTATTGAAAGTGCGTCTTTTGCGTTTTCGACGACGCATACCGTCGAGTCGTCGCGCGATCCGTCGGAACAGATCTCGCAAATCTCGCCGTCGGTAAGATTTTTACATATTTTGCAGTAACGTATCTTTTTTTTGGCGTCGACAAGACTGTCCGCAAAGTCGTTTACTGTTTCATCCGGGAGTCCGAGGATATGGAACGCAAGACGCTGAGCGGATTTTTTTCCGATACCGGGCAAGCGTTCGAAATGCTCGACAAGTCGGGTGAAAGGAACAAGATCGTATTTCATGGAACTACCTCTTAAAACAAACCGGGAATATTAGGCATCTGACCGGTGATTTTGCTCATTTCCTCGGAAGCGTCGGTCTCGCATTTTTTGATCGCTTCGTTGACCGCGGCGACGATAAGGTCCTCGAGCATTTCGATATCCTCGGGATCTACGACTTCGGGAGAAAGTTTCAGACTTTTAAGCTCCTTGTTGCCGCCGACGACTGCAGTAACGGCACCGCCGCCTGCCTGAGCGGAATATTCCCTGAGTTGTAATTCTTCCTGAAGACGGTTCATATCTTCCTGCATTTTCTGGGCTTGTTTTAACATTCCCTGCATATTCGACGGTCCTCCGCCGTATCCTTGCGGTAATCTTGCTTTCATAATATAGCCTCCGTAAAAAATATGATTTATAAAAATTGACCTATGCTATTCTTTTTTGATACCCATTTCGTCCGCGAGTTTTGATATTTCCTGAAAGGGAGAAAGAGGTTCCGACTCATTTTTTTGTTTTTTTCGGTTATAAGGTCCGAGACGGTAACGTTTTCCGGTCTCCGCTTTGATTGCCTCGCGCAAAGATTCTTTCGAATATTCGTTTTCCTTGATGAGCCGCAGAAAGAGCGCGTCGGAGGAATCGATATATATGATATCGTTCTCAACATACGCCTGAGAATTTGTCAACGCGGCTCTGAGAGGTGGATTTGATTTTGCGAGAGAGTCGAGAATTTTCGACCAAAGCTCGTCCGACATCGGTTCGATTTTACCGGTGGTGCCGTCTGACGGAGCCGAGATGTCAGCCGATACTTTCGTCGGAGTTTTCGGTGCTGATTCAGAAGGTACTTTCGAAGACGCCTTAGCGGTATTCGGTTCTGATTTCGGAAGATCCGATACAGATACTCCGCTCAGTTTTTTTTCGAGTTCGGCAACTCTCGCCGAAAGAGTGGACAAAGAATTTACCGAATCCGGACAGCATATTTTGACGATCGCCATTTCAAGCTCGGATTTTTTCGATGACGAGCGGGAAAGTTTCGAGAAAGTTTCCTCGAGTATATCGAGAACGAAGAAGATAAAATCGAGACTTGTTTTATCTGCGATACTTTTCATATCTTCAAGTTCTTTCGGATCGCAGATTATGAGATCCGATGAATTAGCGGCGGTTTTTATTATCATGAGATTGCGGAATCTTCCGATGAGCTGGTCGCAAAGACGGATTACGTCGATGGAGTTTTCATAAAGATCCGACAGTATCTCGAATGCGCCGCCTATATTGCCTTCAATAAGTTTCAAAGACAGGGAAGAAAGCGTTTCGGAACCGGCGAGTCCTGCCGATTCGATAACGGTGTCCATTGTGATTTTCTTACCGAGACCGGAGCAGAGGTCGAGCAGAGACAAGGCGTCGCGCATACCTCCGTCCGCAAGCTTTGCTATCATGTCGGCGGCGTCGTTATCGATCTCAAGATCTTCACGCGACGCAACGTCTTTTACTCTTTGCGAAATGACCTCGGGACTTATACGCTTAAAGCTGAAACGCTGGCAGCGAGAAAGGATCGTGGCGGGTATTTTGTGAAGTTCCGTCGTTGCGAGAATGAATATAACGTATTCGGGCGGCTCTTCGAGTATTTTCAAAAGAGCGTTTGCGGCGCCGATACTCAACATATGTGCTTCGTCGATGATGTATATCCTGTATTTTACGGAAGCGGGGGTGAAATTAGTTTCCGCACGGAGATCGCGGATGTTATCGACGCCGTTATTGCTTGCCGCGTCGATTTCGAGAACGTCGGTTATAGAGCCGTTGTCGATACCGCGGCAAACGTCGCAGACACCGCAGGGATTCCCGCCGGATTGATGAGGGCAGTTTACCGCTTTCGCGAGTATTTTTGAACAGGTGGTCTTACCGGTACCGCGAGAGCCTGTGAAAAGATAAGCGTGCGCGATTCTACCGGAGGCAACTTCCTGACGAAGGATATCCGTGATATGTTTCTGACCGACAACATCGTCAAAGGACGTCGGACGGTATTTTCTGTATAGTGCCTGATACATGACGATCGCTCCCGAAAAATAATAAATGTATACTCTATCATACGGATGTACAGGTTTACTGCGGCACACGACAGCATCCGCTTAATGCTGCTCGGGTCACCGTCTGACATGATTCACGGAGCTGTGTTGCACAGGACCCGTACAACCGCATGACGGAATATACATTTGACTAAAATATTATAGCTCATTTATTTTGGTTTGGCAAGAGAATTTTATAAAAAAGAATTACAAAAAACGGAAATTGACCGAAATTTTTTGATAATAAAAATATCGGCTGCCATTTTTCAAATGACAGCCGACCTGATAGCGGTAAGGTATTGAGGCGAAGATTCAAATATGTCTGCGATTTGAAGCGATATCTATCAGTCTTACGATTATCGGGCTGAGGATAACGACGGTTGCGAACTCGACTATGAAGTTTATGCCGATCATTCCGAAGAAAAGGTAGTTCGTACCGCTCTCATATCCGAGCATAGCCGCCCACTCGTTGACTTTCGGCATAAAGAAGGCGAAGCAGCCGGCAACGAATATTCCGGTGTTGACCAGCGGGCAGACGATTCCCGAAAGAAAGACTCGCAGCATTTTTTTCAGAGGTTTATCGGCTTCAAGACCGGATAACGCTTTGTAGAGGAGAGCCGAGGCGAGTCCCGCAAGCGTTCCCTTTAAGATGACTGTGAGCACAGTGCCGAACGGGTCTACCGCGAAAAATGCGGCGGCGTCGTTTATCAAAACCACGACGCTGAACACGAAACCCAGAAAAGCACCGGACAACGGTCCGCAGAGAGCTCCGCCGACGATTATCGGCACGAGAGCCAGGGTGATAGAGAATGGTCCGAAACGGATATAGCCCGAGAAGAACTGAAGCACGACAACCACTGCCGTCAGTATCCCGGTCAATACGAGTTTCAGGGTGGATAGATTTGACTTTTTCATTATGAAAATCTCCTTTCGCTGTCGTTCCCTTTAAAGGGATACGGCGCTGGACCGTATACCGGTCCGAATATTTGAACATCCAAGGATGTTTCCAATGAAATTATTTTGTGTTTTTAAAGTAAAGGATCCTGAGTCCGTCGAGAATAATATTTTCGTCCTGGATGATACTGCATTTGCAGTAGGGGATTATATATTCCGCAAAACCGCCGGTAGAGACGACCGTGAGATCTTTTCCGAGCTCTGTGCGGTACATATCGATGATCCCGTCTATCATACAGGCGGTACCGTAAATGATTCCCGATTTCATTGAGTCGACGGAATTTGTTCCGATGACGGAAAGAGGAGGAGAATCAAGACTTATGAACGGCAGCTGAGCTGTATTTGACGAAAGAGCGTCGAGAGAGATCTTGATTCCAGGGTAGATCGATCCGCCCAAAAACAGGCCGTTTTTGTCGACGACGGAAAATTTTGTTGCCGTACCGAGATCGACTATGACCGTCGGCTGAGGATATTTTGCGAGAGCGCTTACGGCGCCGCAGACAAAATCGCTTCCGAGCTGGGAGGGATCGTCGATCTTGATGTTGAGGCCGGTCTTGATTCCGGGACCTACGATCAGAGGTTCGAATCCGAAAGCGCGTT
Source organism: Oscillospiraceae bacterium (assembly GCA_017828835.1). Lineage (GTDB taxonomy): Bacteria > Bacillota > Clostridia > Oscillospirales > Ruminococcaceae > RGIG8367. The sequence continues at coordinate 21,540 of JAGAEK010000103.1, forward strand.
TTATTGCGCGTTTCATCGTTAAGTTCAAAGGAGGTACGACGGATGAAATGATTGCACCTTCTATAAGTTCCGTTTTGATCCCGCTTATCATAGCGACGTTCCTTAAAGTGACGGCATATTCATCCGATGTTTTGTTTTTATCGGTTTTTGCTCTTGACGACGCAGCGATATTTTCTCCGTCCCAAAAAGCAAGTACGATATTGGTGTTTCCGATATCAACGGTAAGTATCAAGTTAATGCCTCCTTACGTAACTTTGAGGTTGTGTAAGCAGATTATGCAATATTTTCCGCAAATTGTCAATAGGCGGTACGAATATTTAAAAATGTCCTTGTTTTTTTCGATATTTATAATAAAATATCAGTATAGGGGCGAAAAGGACGGTGATACTTTTTGAATGAGAACAAATACGTTATAGCGGCGGCTGTATGTTCGGTCCTGATGATATTTATAATATCGGCGATGATAGTTATATTCGGGAGAACGGAAGATGAGACCGGGTCGATTGCGGAACTGAGAAATTATGAGAAATATATAAAATACGAGAAAGTATCCGACGAAATAACAGACAGGTACGAAAGCGAGCTGCGCCCCGAAGGTTACAGCGAAAATATTTTGACCGGACTTGCACTGTCGATCGAGGAAAATAAGAACGCTCCCGATACCGTATACAGAGTGTTTATAAACGTGAGACCTTTCGAAGAAAAATATTACGACGGTATATCGACTGAAACGGAAAAAGAGATTTTCAAGGAATGGGCTGAAAAATCGGTCATCGGCAAAGAAAAGCTACAAAGCGAGATCGAGCGGTTCGAAGCGGAAAAGACTGATAATATATACGTGCAAAATCTGAAAATAATACTCAGATATTCGACTGGTATGCTTGCCGAATGGGTATATTCCGCGGAGCTTTCGGCGGAAACGGTATACGAACTCGCAAATGAAGGGTATGAGATCGGACTTATAGGCGAAGGAAAGAACAAAGACGAGACGGACGACTTTAATGTTTTTTCGCTTCGGGAGGCGTCGGACGGAAAGACGAAGGTTTTGCTGAGCGTTACGGCCGAGACCGAGGAAGACGGAATAAAAAAGACGA
>JAGAEK010000104.1 GCA_017828835.1 Oscillospiraceae bacterium
ACCAGATAAATACAGAGATAAGCATAACGGCTAAATATATTCCGTAATAAAACGACTCGAGAGTTACGGGGTTGTTGTTGAGAAAAAACAGCACCGTTACGCCGTTATGCGAAAACAGCGGGTTCGAAACGGCGATCACGAAAAAGGCGGCAACGGTCAGCAGAGCCCCTTTAATATCGGCACGCTTTTTCGTTTTAAGTAAAAACACTATGCCGCCGATAAGGGCGATAAACGAAAACAGCGGATTTTGGCAGAACATTACGAATATGAACACGGATGCGAAATAAAAAAGAGCGACGAACGGATGCAGAGAAAATAAGTCGGTCATTTCACAAGCTCCTTATATAAAAATACTCTTTTAACCTAAGGTCAAAAGAGTTACAACTGATTTAACTGACGGTAACGCTTGCGGTTTGCAAACAAAAAGAATGCAAACGAAATCAGATAAATCGGTTGCACTCTTCACGCCCAATCATGTTAAACCCAAGAAGCTACGGCAGGTATCCTGACTTATGATATAACGGAGCGAGCCGTTATAAGCGGCCTTTCGGCAAGACGCTTTTTTTCGTCAAATACAGTAATGGCGGTTGTTCCGGATTCGAACCGGATTTCCTTTTACATCTACTAAGTTAACAACTTTTCAAACCGTATCTTCCATATCAAAATTATTCAGTTTTAATTATGATACCATTTTATTTTCCGTTTGGCAATAGTTTGACGTTTCGGAAAAGACGCAAAAATTATTTTTCTTCTTCAAAAGGGGACATACCTTGAGCCAGCATAGTGTTTTTCTGCAGGCAGGTCAATCTGACGTCGTGATCCGGCATAACGAACTGGAGGATAAAACCGTGTTCGCTGCTCCAGCCGGGGTTCAGTTCCCGGCCGTCGACAAAAAACTTATAAGTTGTGTCGGTAGCGATAAAGTCAAAGAAAACGCGTACCGTGCTGCCGGCTCTGTATCTGTCTTTCGCGCCTTTATAAAGCGGCTTTGCTCCGCCGTAATCAACGTTATACATACGTTTCATATCTTCCGCCTCAACTTTTTTCCGCCGTGAGTATTATTTCAAACGTTTTTTGCTTTGAAGTCTCCTCAAGCGAAAATCTTAATATATTTATAATACCATTCGAACGGCGTCAATTCAAGAAAATACAAAATTTGCCGTAATTTTGTGTTGTTCGACAAAAAAACACACGGAGATTTATATAAATATACAATAAAAATCAATATAGCGGTTATCGGTAACAAATTTCTTGAAATACGCCGCAGCGTTGTGATATAATTTGCTTAAAATAAATATTTTTTATATTTGAAAGGAGTATTTAATATGGGATTAATAAAAGCCGCAGTCGGAGCATTGGGAGGCACTTTGGCAGATCAATGGAAAGAATTTTTCTATTGTGAGTCTATGCCTAAGGAAGTTATGGTCACGAAAGGCCAAAAAAGGATAACCGGACGTTCTTCGAACACGAAAGGAAACGACAACATCATTTCCAACGGTTCGGGAATAGCCGTTGCCGACGGACAGTGTATGATAATCGTTGAGCAGGGTAAGGTCGTCGAGGTATGCGCCGAGCCCGGACAGTTCACTTACAACACGTCGACAGAGCCGAGCATATTTGCCGGCAGTCTCGGAAAGAGTATAATTGACACCTTCAAAACACTTGGAAAGCGTTTTACATACGGCGGTGATACGGGAAAGGATCAGCGCGTCTATTATTTCAATACGAAAGAGCTGGTAGATAATAAATTCGGAACGCCGAATCCCATCCCGTTCCGTATAGTCGATACGAAGATAGGACTCGATATCGACGTATCCGTACGTTGCTCGGGCGTTTTTTCTTATAAGATCGACAACCCGATCCTGTTCTATACGAACGTATGCGGAAACGTTGAAAGCGATTATACCCGCGACGAGCTTGACAGCCAGCTGAAAGCTGAATTCATAAGCGCTTTGCAGCCTGCTTTCGGAAAACTTTCCGAACTTGAGCTCCGTCCGAACCAGATAATTTCTCACAACACCGATCTTGAAAATGCGATGAACAGCGCGCTTTCCGCAAAATGGGGAGAACTCAGAGGACTTAAAGTCGTAACGATAGCGATGAGTTCGGTAACGTTGCCGGAAGCGGACGCGGAGATGATAAAACAAGCTCAGCGCAATGCGATCATGCGCGATCCCACTATGGCGGCGGCAACTTTGGTCGGCGCTCAGGCGGACGCAATGAAAGCGGCAGCCGCAAACGAGGGCGGAGCAATGAACGGCTTCGTCGGAATGGGTATGGCGATGAACGCCGGCGGCGGAATGAATACTCAAAATCTGTTTGCAATGGGTGCACAGCAGAAGGCGAACAATCAGGCGAGCGCTCCCGCCGCAAATACGGAAAATACGGCAGGCGGCTGGAAATGCAGCTGCGGAGCTATAGCTACCGGTAAATTCTGCACCGAATGCGGCGCAAAGAAACCGGAAGAGGGCTGGACCTGTGCGTGCGGCGCCGTCAACAAAGGAAAATTCTGCTCCGAGTGCGGTGCGAAAAAACCGTTAGGCGCGGTGCAGTATCGCTGCGACAAATGCGGATGGGAGCCTGAAAAAGGTGCGAAACCGCCGAAGTTCTGCCCTGAATGCGGAGATCCGATGAACGAAAATGATATCAAATAAAAGATAACTCTTAAAGGGAGCTGCAAATATGGCAACATTGCAAGAATACAAATGTCCCTGTTGCGGCGGCGCAATAACTTTCGACAGTTCCATACAGAAAATGAAGTGTCCTTTCTGTGACACCGAATTTGAGATGGAAACTCTGAGACAGTACGATGAAGCGCTGAAAAAAGATGCTGTCGACGATATGAACTGGAGCGAGACGGCAGGAAGCGAATGGCAGGAGGGAGAACAGGATCATTTGAGATCCTACGTCTGCAAATCCTGCGGCGGCGAAATAATCGGCGACGAGAATATGGCTGCGACGCTCTGTCCTTTCTGCGGAAATCCGGTCGTAATAATGGATAAGTTTTCGGGGTATCTGAAACCGAACTACGTTATTCCGTTCAAACTCGACAAAAAGGCGGCGAAAGAGGCGCTTCGCAACCATTATAAAGGGAAAAGGCTTTTGCCGAATCTGTTCAAGGACGAAAACCATATAGACGAGATCCAAGGCGTATACGTTCCGTTTTGGCTCTTTGACGCGAACGTCGATGCGTCCATACGCTATCGCGCAACGAAAGTCAGAACCTGGAGCGATTCAAGATACCGTTATACGAAAACCGACTTTTATTCAGTCATACGTGACGGAGGCGTCGGATTTTCGTTAGTACCGGTCGACGGCTCGAGCCGTATGGCGGATGATCTGATGGAATCCATAGAACCGTTCAATTTCAAAGAAGCCGTGGATTTCGGAACGGCGTATCTCGCCGGATACGTTGCGGATAAATACGACGTTGACGAGGAAAAATGCATCGACCGTGCAAATCAGAGGATAAAGAAGAGCACTGAGGAGATCTTTGCAAGTACGGCTCCGGGATATACGACTATATTGACTGAATCGTCGAGTATTGCGTTCAATAACGGAAAGGCAAAATACGTTCTTTTCCCGGTGTGGATACTGAATACCACTTATAAAAAACAAAAATACACCTTTGCCATGAACGGGCAGACCGGAAAATTCGTCGGGAATCTGCCTGTTGACGGCGGAAAATATGCAAGATGGCTGTTCGGACTGACGGCTTTGCTCGGAGCAATAGCTTTCGGCATCAGCTATCTCATATGGCTGATTTAGTGAGGTGCAGAGATATGATAAAGAGATTATTAGTGATTTTCTTTTCGGTATGCATCTGTTTTTCAGCCATAGTTCCGTTGGCCGTAGTCGTTTATGCCGACGAGCACCCTCCGCGCCTGGTCGATGATGCAAACCTGCTCACGGAAAGTGAAGCATGGTATATTCAGAACAAACTGGACAGTATCAGCGAGCGGCAGAATTTCGATCTGGTCATCGTGACCACGAACGATACGGGCGGGAAATCGTCTATGGATTATGCCGACGACTATTTCGATTATAACGGTTACGGTTTCGGCGAAAATTGCGACGGAGCGCTTTTGCTGATCAATATGGGAGACAGAGAGATGTGGATATCGACGTGCGGTTTCGGTATAACCGCGCTCACCGATTACGGCATCGATTATATCTTCGACCGTATTGAATACGACGTGCGCTACGGAGATTACGAAGACGCGTTCGACACGTTCTGCTATTGGTGCGACAATTTCGTTTCGAGAGCGAAAGACGGAGATCCGTTTGACAGAAACAGCAACAAAGAGCCGTTTAATGAAAAATTGCCGGGCAGGGTAGTGATCTCGGTCATTATAGGATTCGTTATTGCTCTTATTGCGACCGGCGTTATGAAGGGCAAGCTTAAATCGGTGAAGTTCAAGACCTCCGCGAACGACTACGTGAACAACGGAAGTCTGAACATAACCAACAAGCAGGATCTGTTCCTTTATTCTAACGTCAGCAAGGTGCGCATACAGTCGGAATCGAGCGGCGGCGGATCGTCGACCCACAGATCGTCCTCCGGGTCTTCTCACGGCGGCGGCGGCAGAAGCTTTTGACAGTAGTTTTAATATATTGAAAGGACAGTGATATTTATGGGGTTTTTTGACAAGATCAAAGAGCAGGCGAAAGAGGCGGTAGCGAAAGCGACGAAACCGGCAAACGAGACGAAGAAAATAGTGTTTGCGGATATTCCCGAAACGCTGGAAGCGTTCACCGGACTTAAAGAAGCCGAGCTTTCGGATCCGTTTGAGACCGCGGCGCTTACGGTCGTTGCTTTGTGTCTGTATCCTGCGGACAAAGAGCTTTGCTTTAAGATGCTCGAATACCTCAAAGGTCCGGCGGGTCTGAGCAATATGGAAAAACAGTTCATAAACGATCGTTTTATGGACAAAGATTACGTTCCGCGTTCATATTTCGACGGCGCGACGCCGAAGAACGACTACACTCCCGCGAGCCCTTATACAATCTCGGTATCTTCCAATCCTTATTCCTACGATCAGGAAGGTATGGCGAAACTGTTCCTTACGTCAGGCGGTGCGGACAGTCCGCGTCCGGTCTCGCTGCGTAAAGCCAAGGACGGAAAATGGTATTTATGGGATCAGATATTGCTTTCCGATATAAGGAAGCCGGAGAGCGAAAATCCCTGGGCGTAATTACATGGAGAAGGATGACGACAAAAAATACGAAAAACTGGGCAAAGCGGTTTTCACGTTCTCATATTTTCTGTTTGCGTTAAAGATGGTGCTTTGTTTCAGCGCGATCGCGTTCGTGGTCCTGCTTATTCTGAAAAAGCCGCTTTTCTTTGCACCGATCATCGGTGCGGCGGCTTTTTTGATTTACAGGGCGATTCGTATTTTGATTTTCGGTTTATTGCTCAAATTCGCTAGATGGGCGAACAAAGATCGATAGCGGCGGACTTATAATATTGATTTTTCAGCACAAATATGTACAAATCAATCAAAATTATTGTACTTTTGTCTCAAAAATTGTAATCCTCTTTACATTCAAAAAAGGATATGCGATAGTATATACAGAGATTTTTTAATCTTGAAAATTTTTAGAAAGAGGAGATTTTTGTATGAAGAAA